>DATIRX010000152.1:0-22763 GCA_035469225.1 Bryobacteraceae bacterium | reverse complement strand
CAAGGCAGCGGTGACCGCGTTGTCCACCTGATGTTCGCCCGCGAGCGGGCAGACGATGCCGGAGAACCGCGAACCCCGGGCATCGATAACAAGATTGCGGATTTCAAAGTCTTCGAAGTGCGTGACCGGAACGTGCAGCCCTGCGGCTCGCGCTTCCAGGACCTTCGCGGCTTCCGGGCGCTGGCGAGCGAAAACGGCGGGAACGCCGGGTTTGAGAATCCCGGCTTTTTCACTCGCGATGGCTTCGAGTGTGTGACCCAGATACGCCTCGTGGTCGAAATCGATGGGCGTGATGACTGTCAGCGCCGGCCGGACAACGTTGGTCGAATCGAGCCTTCCGCCCAGACCGACCTCAATCACCGCAGTGTCCACTTTCTTCTCGCGAAACAGCCAGAAGGCCATGGCCGTGACGGTTTCGAAGTAGGTCGGGTGGCAGTCGAGATCGAGCTTTTCGGCGGTCTCGTGCACCACGTTGAACGCGCGCTCGAAATCCGCGCGGCTCACGGGGATGCCGCCGATCTGGATGCGTTCGGTCGGTTCGATCAGATGGGGCGAGGTGAACAGGCCGGTCCGCACGCCCGCCGCGCGCAGTCCTGCGTCGATCATGGCGCAGGTCGAACCTTTTCCGTTGGTCCCGGCGACGTGAATCACACGATACGCCCGCTCGGGATTCCCCAACGCGGCCAGTACCGCAACGATCCGCTCCAGGCCCAGCTTGGCCGACTTGATTTCGTTCCCCAGGGCGTAAAGGAACTGCACGGAATCCGGGTAGGTCATGCTTTGGTCAATCTTCGACGGTACACCAGCCAGGCCGATCCGATCATCAGAGCGGTCCCGCCCAGCAATTTGGCTTCAAACAGCCACACGTTGGATACCTGACCGGTGGGCACCACGCTCGATACAAGAGTCAAGACCGTGATCGCTATTCCCGACGCTGCCGCCAACCGCCGGCCGCACTTCCAGGCGCTGGCGAACACGTACAGGTAGGGAATGAAGCCGGAGAGCACCATCAGCGACAGCAGAGCCTGGTAGGCCGCGCGCATCGTATCGCCCAACTGGATCAGGATCAGCAATACCGACGACACCACGCCAAAGGCCACGATCGAGATGTAGGGCGTCGCCCATCGGGGATGCAAACGGGCGAAGGCGGCTGGCAACAGGTGATCCACGCCGGCCGCGTACGGCAGGCGCGAGACGGCCGCGCCCAATCCGCCCCATCCTCCGATCGAGTTGATGACCACCAGAACGGCAATCGCGGGCGTCAGCCAGAGCCACGCCAGCGCGCCGGCGGCGACGTTACTGCCGTCCGCCAGCCCGTGCAGTTCGTTGATCGAGGCGGGCTGGATCAGCACCAGCAGAGCCAGGGTCGATGCGACGTAGAAGACGGTGGTGGAGGCTGTGCCCAGCCAGGCTGCCGGAACCACAATGCGGCGGGGCGAACGGATCTCGCCCCCCATCATGCCGATGACTTCCATGCCGCTCAGGGCGAAGGCGATGCTTCCGAAGAAACTCAGCGTGTCCCAGTTCCAGGCCGGAGCGAAGTGCATGGGAGTCGCGCTGCCGCGGAGCTTCCAGACGGCCGCGGCCGCACCCACCAGGAACGCTCCCAGCACCCAGGAGGTGATCCCTCCCAGGTTTTCGGTCCATTTGCCGACCTTCATCCCCACGATGTTGGTGCCCAGGCCGATCCAGATCGAAATCAGCGTCGAGACGACGACGTAGCTCTGGTTGTCGGCCAGATATGCGTATTTCGGCCCCAGCGCATAGGCGCTCATGCTCATCGCGAACATGGCGGAGCTGGGCAGGGTGAGCGCGATGGCGAACCAATAGATCCAGAAACACAGGAAGCCGTGCCAGGGCCCGAAATCCTCGCGGGCCCACAGGTACAGACCGCCCGCGCCCGGGTATTTTTCCAAAAGCGCGGCGACCGCGACCCCCAACGGGGCGGCAAACAGCACGGCCGCGGCGATCCACAGGACTACTGAGCCCGGTCCGGCGCTGGCGGCGACCGAGATCCATCGGGGTCCCACGATGCAGGCGATGGCGAACAGGGCGAGGTCGCGCAGGCCGAGTTCACGCTTGAGGTGGGTCATTTAGTGTAGTTCGGGTAGTGTAGTTCGGGCCTGGGTAGGGGGACAGCTAAAGAAGCATTATGGCATTGAGTCCGGCGGTATAGTCGAGTCATTAGCCCCCAGTCCGACTTTTTCCGCCCCTGGGGCGTCTCTATGAACGGAGCCGAAAGTTGATCTTCCGCGAAGTCGAAGATCGCGACCTGATCGCCAAAGCGCGGCGCGGGGATGTGGAGGCCTACAACCTCCTTGTTTCCCGATGGGAGAAGCGTGTCTTTAACTATCTCCTCAGGCTGGTCTCGAATCGTGAAGACGCTATGGATGTGAGCCAGGAAGTGTTCTTGAAAGCCTACCAGAGCCTGCCCAAGCTGGACGATCCGGCCCGATTTTCGGGCTGGTTGTTCCGCATCGCGCACAATGAGGCGTTCTCGCTGCTGCGCCGGCGGCGTCCGGAAACCGAGCTGGCCGGGGAACCCCGCCCCCCGGAGTTGGGCCCGCGGATGCAGCCGATGGAGCTTTCTCTTACGGTCGAAAGCGCCCTCAACCGGCTCAGCGCCGACCAGCGCGAGGCCGTACTGCTGAAGGTCTACCAGGGTTTCAAGTTCGATGAAATGGCCGAGATCCTGGAGTGCCCCGTATCCACCGTGAAATCGCGATTGTACACTGCGCTCGATCTTCTTAGGACCACGTTGGCTCCGCTGCAAAAAGAAATTCTGCGAGGTGAAGTATGAGTTGTATTTCCCCCGAATCGAAACCCGACTGGAAGGCCTACGTGCTGCGTGAACTAGCTCCGGACGCCAGCCGTCAGGCCGAAGCGCACTTGGCCGCCTGCTCGCTCTGCCACGAGGAGGTGGCCACGCTGCGTCTGACGCTCGAGAACCTCTCGCTGTTGCGCGAGGAAGAAGTTCCGCGGCGGATCGCCTTCGTCTCCGACAAGGTCTTCGAGCCGCGCTGGTGGCAGCGCATCTTCAGCCCGACGTTTGCCGCGGGCGCCGTAGTGGCGGCTGCAATCCTGATCCACGGCTCGCTGCGGCCGGGCCAGGCTCAGGTGGACGCCGCCGTGAACCGGGCCATTTCGCGGGTGGAAGCGCGGCACGCACAGGAGATGGAAGTGCTGTCCGACTTGATTGAGCAGCGGAATAAGCAGGTGGCGAATATGTATCGCAACACGGTGCTAGACCGATAAAAGGATTCTGTCATGAAAACTATGAAATCGTTGGTTCTGCCCTTGATTCTTGTGTCCGCTGCGTACGCCGCGGCGGCGGGAGAGGCTCCGCGCGTGGACCGGACCCAGATGGAAAAGGTCGAGAAGAGTCTGGATGCGACGCTCCTGCGTTTCACCACAGACAATTCCCACACGCTGATCGGACTGACCCGCGGTGTTCATCTGGACGGCGTGGGCGCGGTGTTTACGGCCGAGGTGATCGTGGTGAATGCGAACGTCAACATCATGAAGCCGCTTCCCACCAAGGAAGAAATCGTGCAGATTCACAATAAGAAGCTCGAGCGCATCCCCATCCTGAAGAGGGTCTTGAAGGACGCCCTGGTCTCCGCGGCGGCCGCGCTCGAAACGATTCCTCCCGACGAGCAGGTGGTGATCGCGGTCATCGTTCCGCGATTCAAGTTTGAAGACGCTACCGGCCTGCCTTCGCAGGTGACCGTGCAGGCTACCAAGCGCAAGCTGATGGAATCCAGGGGCGCCGCGCTGGATGCCGTGATTCGCGTGACGGAAAACTAGTACGCATGCGCCTGGGCGAGATCCTGATCGAGCGGAAACTGATCACTCCGGACGATCTCGCCCGCGCGCTCGAAATTCAGCGCGAGCGCAGCGGTGAGAAGCTGGGCAAGATCTTCGTGGATCTGGGCTTCGTGGCGATGCGCGACGTCCTCTCCGCGCTGGCCGAGCAGCTGCAGGTTCCGGTGCTGACGCTGGAAGGGCCGCCGGCCGTTTCTCCTGAGATCGAAACCCTCTCGCCGCGCTTCCTGCGCCAGTTCCGCTGTCTGCCGGTGGCGCTTCACGATCACACCGTGGTGCTGGCCATGGCCGATCCCCTGGATTTTGAGACCCGCAACACGGTGGCATCCTCCACCGGTCTGACGGTGGAAGCCGGCATTGCCCCGGAGCAGGAAATCCTGGATGCCATCGACCGCTACTACGGCCAGGACAAGAATGAAACCGAGCTGGCCGCGCCCGGCGCCGATTCCGAAGATCTGGAGCATCTTCGCGACATGGCCAGCGAGGCTCCTGTGATTCGCCTGGTGAACGCCATGATCGCGCAGGCCGTCGAGCAGCGCGCCAGCGATATTCACATCGAGCCGTTTGAAAAAGAGTTCCGCATCCGCTATCGCATTGACGGCGTGCTGGCCAGTCAAAGCCCGCCGCCGCGCGAATTGAAGGCCGCCATCATCTCGCGCGTCAAACTGATGGCCCGCCTGAATATCGCCGAGCGCCGCTTGCCCCAGGACGGACGCATCAAAGTGAAGACGCTGGGCCGCGAAGTCGATCTGCGTGTTTCGACCCTGCCGACGCTGTACGGCGAAAGCGTGGTGATGCGCCTGCTGGATCGTTCCGCCACCAGTTTTTACGACCTGGAAAGCCTGGGATTCGATCCGCACATGCTGCGCCGCATGGAATATTACACCTCGCTGCCCCACGGAATTCTTCTGGTGACCGGCCCCACGGGAAGCGGGAAATCGACCACGCTGTACTCCGCGCTCAAGCGCATCAATCAGACCGACAAGAAGATCATCACCATCGAAGACCCGGTGGAATATCAGATGGACGGCATCAACCAGATCCATGTGAATCCGCAGATCGGGCTGACTTTCGCGGGCGGCCTGCGCCACATCGTCCGGCAGGATCCGGACGTGATCATGGTGGGCGAAATCCGCGACCAGGAGACCGCCGACATCGCCATCCGCGCGGCGCTCACCGGACACTTCGTGTATTCGACGCTGCACACCAACGATGCGCCCAGCGCGATCACGCGGCTGACCGACATGGGCGTGGAGAATTATCTGCTGACCTCATCGCTGGTGGCGGTTCTGGCGCAGCGCCTGGTGCGCGTGATCTGTCCCCAGTGCCGCCAGCCCGACGGCCAGGCCACCACGCCCAAGGGCGAACGCGTGCCGGCCTTCCGCGGCGCCGGATGCGACCACTGCTTCGGCACCGGCTACCGCGGACGCGTCGGGATTTTCGAGCTGATGGAGTTGAATGAAGAATTGCGCGCCATTATCATGCGAAATGAGGATGCCAGCGTGATCACGGCGGCGGCCTATCGCCATGGCATGCGGAACCTGCGGGACGACGGCTGGGACAAGGTCGCCCGCGGCGTGACCACAGCGGATGAAGTGATGCGCGTGACGCAGGAATTCTAAATGGCCACCACATTTTTTTTCCGGGCCGTGGCTTCCGACGGCAAGGCCCGCACCGGGAAGCTGACCGCGGAGAACGACAAGCTGGTGGCCAGCGAGCTGCGCCGCCAGGGCCTGATCCCGGTTTACATCGGTCTGGAAAAGTCCAAGGGGTTCCAGCTTCAAATGCCTTCCTTCCGCGCCGGCGGCCGCAAGGATGTGCTGTTCTTCACCCAGGAACTCTCCACGCTGCTGAACGCCGGCGTGCCGCTCGACCGCGCGCTGTCGATCGTAGCCGAGCTTACTTCGCAGGGCGGCTTCCGCTCGGTGGTGCTGGACGTGATGCGGATTCTGAAAGGCGGAAAATCGCTGGCCGACAGCCTGGCGGCGCATCCGCAGCATTTCTCCGAGCTGTATATCAACATGGTCCGCGCCGGAGAAGCTTCCGGGTCGCTGTCGCAGATCTTCGACCGCCTGGCCGAATTCGAACGCACGCGCGACGATCTGCGGGGCTACATCGTCAGCTCGCTGATTTATCCCGCCCTGCTGACTCTGGTCGGGCTGGGATCGATTTTCGTGCTGCTGAATTTCGTGGTGCCGCGCTTCGCGCTGATTTTCTCCGATCCGCGCATGAAGGTCCCCACGCCGACCATGATCCTGCTGGAAGTCAGCAAAATTGTGCAAGCCTACTGGCTGACCGCGGCGCTGGTGCTGGTCGCCGTGATCGTGCTTTTTCAGATCTACATCCGCACGGTGCCCGGGCGGCTATGGTGGGACACCTTGCGCCTGCGGATGCCTCTGTTGGGCGACGCCTTGCGCAAGGCCGAGACCGCCCGCTTCGCCCGCGCCATGGCGACGCTGGTGGCGGCCAGCGTGCCGCTGGTGCAGTCCCTGGGCATCGCGCGCGGCATCCTGAACAACCGCCGCATGGCGGGAACGCTGGAACAAATCGCGCAAGGAGTCAAGCGCGGAGAGGGCCTCTCCGGTCCGCTCTCCCGCTCCCTGGCATTCCCGCCGCTGGCCGGACATCTGCTGGCGGTGGGCGAAGAAACCGGACACCTGGACACCATGTTCAACCGCATGGCCGATATTTACGACGGCGAAACGCGTACCGCCATCCGGCGGTTCACGGCGCTGTTTGAGCCGCTCATCATCCTGGTGATGGGCCTGGTAGTGGGGAGCCTGATCATGAGCCTGATGCTGGCGATCACCAGCATCAACGACATTGCGATATGAGAAACGTCCTATGAAAACGAATCGAAGAACATCCCAACGCGGCGTCACCTTGATTGAAATGCTGGTGGTGATCACCATCATCGGCCTGATCTCCGGGCTGGTCGCGGTGAACGTGATTCGCCAGGGAGAGAACGCCAAGCGGACCGCCGCGAAGGCGCAAATCAGCTCCTTCATGAATGCACTGGGCATCTATAAGCTGGACACCGGCGTCTACCCGTCCACGACGCAAGGTCTGCAGGCGCTGCGCGTCAATCCCGGCGATCTGACCAATTGGGCCGGCCCGTACATGCCCAAGGAGGTTCCGATGGATCCCTGGGGCCGTCCGTACGAATACAAGTTTCCCGGCGATCACGGCGAGGATCCCGACATTATTTCGTTGGGCGCCGACGGACAGCCCGGCGGCGATGGGACCAATGCCGACATCCAAAGCTGGACGAATAAATAACACCACCTCCGGCATGACCCTGCTGGAGGCGCTGATCGTGGTGGCGCTGGTCGCCATGATCGCGGGCCTCAGCTTCCCGTCGGTGACCGCCGGCCTGGATACTTTGCGCCTGCGATCCGCCTCCGACTCGATCGTGTCGTTCCTCAACATCGCGCTGGATCATGCCGACCGCCGCCAGCAAGCCGTGGAAGTAATCATCTCGCCGCGCGAGAATCTGCTGCTGAGCCGCACGGCCGACCTGGGATTTTCGCGCCGCCTGGAAATGCCGGCGCAGATCCACATCGTGGGGGATGCGGAGGAGCCGCGCCGCTTTCTGGTCTATCCCGGCGGTTCGATTCCCCGGATCGGCGTCGAAATCGCCACGACGCGAGGGCGCACACGGACGGTCAGCGTCGATCCCGTCACAGGTTCACCAGGGGCTCAATGAGAAAGCGTCAACAACGCGGGTTCACGCTGCTGGAAGCCCTGGTCGCCACCATGATCATGGGCATCGCGATCGCAGGGATTATGGATGCACTCGCGGCATCCGCCCGCAATGTCAGCCGTCTCACCCAGGCTGATCGCGCGGTGGTGCTGGCGCGCACCAAGATGGACGAGCTGCTGGTGAACGACGCGTTGCCGCGCAACCAATATGTGGACGGAATTTTCTCCGGAGCGGAGGCGGGTGCGATCAACACCGGCTGGCGCGCGCGGGTCACGCCCATGGAAGCCGCGCCGGGCGCGCTGGATCTCAACTGGGTGATCGATCGTGTCGAGCTGGAGATCTGGTGGATGGACGGCGCCACGCGCCGCAGTTTTTCGCTGGAAGGCTATCGGCGGTCGCTGCTTCCGCAGGGGCAGGGAATCTGATGAACCGCCGGGGATTCACGCTCATGGAGCTGATGGTCGCCATCACCCTGGTGGCTGCCATCGCCACCGGAATGCTGATGGCTCTGCGCGGCGGGTTGCTGTCGCTCAACAAGATTCAATCGCGCCTGGAAGAGAACCGGCAGGCCCTCGGCATCCAGATGATCCTGACCACGCAGCTCAACGGAGTGATTCCGGCGCGCACCACTTGCAGCGGCCAGAACAGTCCCTTCGCGTTCCGGGGCAATGCCTCGGCACTTCAGATGGTGAGCAGCTTTTCGATCTCGGAAGGCACGCGCGGCTATCCCCGCATTGTCGAATATCAGGTCGCTCCGGACGAGGGTGGCACCGTGAAGTTCATGGTGTACGAACGTCCGTACACCGGTCCTGCCAGCACGGCCAGCTTCTGCGGCGAGACGATCGCGATTCAGGGATCGCCGCAGTACCTGATGGCGGCCGGACGCCTGGCGTACTGCCGCTTTTCGTACCGCCAGACGGACGCGGACACGCAGTTTCGCGGACCGGGCTGGTCGGCCGCGTGGGGTTTTCCTGACTTGCCGACCGCGGTCCGCATCGAAATGGCTCCCGCCGCGCCCGATCCGGCGCGGCTCCCGGTGCTGGCCGTCACCGCGCTGCTGCGTGTCAACCGTTCCATTGAAGATGCGCCGTATGAAGACCAGCAGAGGTAAGGAACGAGGCAGCGCGCTGCTCGCGGTCCTGTGGATCTCGGCCGCGCTGGCGGCCATTGCCTTGTCCGTCTCGGCCTCCATACGCTCGGAGACCGACCGGGCGGGAACCGCGGCCGACGGCATGCGCGCATCGTATCTCGCTACTGGCTCCGTGGATCGGGCCACCCAGTGGCTGCTGTGGGGAACCGCCGGCGGGAACAGGTTTTTCGATTACCTGCACTATGAGGAGAAGCCCCGCCTATACTTTTCCTATCCCAGCGGCGATGTGGTGGTCGAAATGATGCCGGAAGCCGCCAAACTCGACATTAACCACGCCTCCGGCGAAGACCTTGTGCGGGTGATTTCGGCCGTCAGCGGCGATCCGGCACGCGCGCGGGAAATCGCCGACGGGATTCAGGCCTGGCGCAGCGGGGCCTCCAGTGCGGATTCATCCGCTCAGGGTTCGACTTTCCAGCCCCGGGGCGCGTCTTTTGAAGAGATTGAAGAATTGTTGCTGGTGCGCGGCATGACTCCCGAGCTGTTTTATGGCAATTACGTGGCGGACGGGGAAGGACGCCTGTCGCCGCGCGGGGGTCTGCGGGACAGCCTGTCGGTATGGGGATCGCTCGAGCAATTCGATGCGAATGCCGTCAGCCCGGCGTTGCTCGAAGCCCTGGGAGCATCGCCCGCGGCCGTGACGCAGATGGTGCAGCAGCGCGCCCGGCAGCCTTTCCGCAATCTGGGGGAAGTGGCCGCGCTGGGGATTCCGGTCGGCCGCCTTTCGCTGAGCGGCGAGCACCTCATCTGGAACATCCGGGCCACCGCGCGGTTGCGCCGCCCCAACGGGACCCCTTCTGAAGTGATCCGGTCTGCTTCGGCCATCGCCAAGCTGGTCATGCCGCCCCGGACCCGGCGGCTCGACCCGATCAAGCTGCGCGTGCTCCGGTTTTATGAGGACGCCTGGTCGGAGTTCACGCCCATACCGGCAGCCGCGCCCGCTGCTCCCACTGGAGTTCTGCTGCCGTGATCACCGCGGGACTCAGGAAGCTGCTGGCGGTCGGAAGCGGCGCCGGTTTCGAGATCACCGGACCGCGCGGCAGCGAGTCTCTGCGCATTTCCGCGGTTCGCGTCCGGCCCTCCGGGGCGCGGGTCCTGGGCGGTTTCACGATCGAGGATTTTCAGCGCCAGCCGGCCGCGGCCTGGGGCGCCGATTACGCGGCGTTCCTGGGCAAGCTGGGACTCCGCCATGTGGCGGCCACCGTGGTCCTGCCGCGGCATGAAGTGATTGTGCGGCAGCTCGCGCTGCCGGGCATTTCCGGCAAGGATCTGGCGGGCGCGGTGCGATTCCAGATGGACAGCCTGCATCCGTACAGCGAAGAAGACGTGCTCTCCAGTTGGACGCGGCTGCAGGATTCCTCCACGGTTCTGGTGGCGATTGTGCGCGCCGAGATCATCCAGCGCTACGCCACATTGTTTGCGGAAGCCGGCATGAAGATCGCCGGATTCACGTGCTCCGCCGCGGTCACGTATTCGGCTCTGCGGATGTTCGGCGGCAAGCCTCCCGCCGAAGTCCTGGCGTATGAGACGGTCGGGAACACGGTGGAAATCTACGGCGAGAGCCCCTCGAAGCCGCTCTTTTCGGCTGCGTTCGAATTGGATCCGGATCGGGCCATGGCCCTGGCCGCGGCGGAATTGCGCTTTGAAGCCGCGCCGGTGGCCCAAGAGCTGCGCGAGCTTTTGAACGTCGATCCGCCGCTGCCATTTGCCGCGGCGCTGTCCTCGGCTTGCCCGCGCCACTGTCTTCCGCTGAATCTTTTGCCAGCCGAGCAACGCCAAACCAGTTCGCCGATGATCTGGGTCCCGACCACCGCGCTTGCGGTGCTGGTGCTGTTGGCGGCGGGCGCGACCACCGCTCTGCCCGGATTCGAAAACCGCCGTTACCTGGGCGACCTGGCAAAGGAAATTGCCAAGGTGCAGCCGGGCGTAACCCAGGCCGCTGCCGTGGATCGGGAAATTGAGCTGACGCGCAAGCGCACGATTCTGCTGGATTCCTTCCGCGCGCGCAGCAAGGCGGACATGGACGTGCTCGCCGAGATGACGAAGCTGCTGGCGCCGCCCGTCTGGCTGAGTTCTCTCGAGCTCAACGCCCAGCAAGTGGCGGTGACCGGTGAAGCCGACCAGGCTGCTCCTTTGCTCAAGACCATCGACGCCTCCCCGCAGTTTCAGTCTTCCGAATTCGTATCGCCGCCCGTACGCAGCACAACAGGCGAGCTGTTTCGCATCCGGACCACGCGCGAAGCCGGGCGCCAGGGACTACTTCCATGAGAGAGCTTGAACCGCGCGAGAAAAAAGCGTTGATCGCGCTAGGCGCCGCCCTGGCCGTGAGCGCCGTGGTGTTCATTTACGAATTTTGGCCCGCCGGATCGGCTGTACCCGAAGTGGCGGCGACACAATCCGTCTCTCAGATGGAGCAGCGCCTGGCGCGGGCGCGTGAAATTGCCGCTACGGTTCCCGCCAAGCAGGAGATTCTCAAGAAAGTCAGGGCTGATCTTGAGACTCGCGAAAAAAGCCTGATCCGGGCTGAGACGGCTCAACAAGCCCAGGCGCAAGTGATCACCATCCTGCGCGGATTGGGCGCGGCTGAGACCCCGCCGATCGAGATTCGCGCGACCGAACTGGGCGCCATCGCTCCCTTTGGCGACGATTACGGCGCGGTCAACGTCTCCATCCAGGTCGAGTGCCGCATCGAGCAGCTGCTCAATTTCCTGGCGGCGCTGGCTGCGCGGCCGGAGCTGATCGCCACGCGCGATCTGCGCGTGACTGCCGGCAATCCGAAAGAGAAGACCCTGAGTGTTCGCCTCACCGTGGCTGGCATTGTGCCGAAAACTCTGGTGCCCCAAAAGAAGGGAGCGTAGCCCGGCATGAACCGAAAAATTCTCGCCTTGAATCTTGTTTTGCTGGCGCTTTTGGGGACGCTCGGTTGGATGCTGCGCACGCACTGGCGTGAAACGCGGGCACGGGAACTCGCCACGCTGTCGAAAGCCGCCCGCAAGGTTGAAGTGCTTCCGCCGCCTTCTCCCGCGCCTCCCGAAGCCGCCGTGCCGGCGAATTATCTGGAAGTCGCCCAAAAAACGCTGTTCTCGAAGGATCGCAACCCGAATGTGATCGTCGAGGTCGCCGCGCCTCCCCCGCCTCCTCCGGAAGTGCCGACTCCCCCGCGGCCTTTTTATTACGGCCAGATGGGCTTCGGACAGCCTGTCGCGCTTCTGAGCGTGGACAAGGGCGGCCAGAAGGGATTTCACGTCGGCGACGAGGTGGGGCCTTTCAAGCTGATGGCCTTCAATCGCGAGACGATCACCTTCGAGTGGAATGGCAAGACGCTGGAGTATCCCTTAGCCGATCTGAAGCCTAAAGAGCCGCAGGCCGCCCAGCAAGCCGCCGCCGCAGCCGCCGCCGCCGCCGCTGCGCCCTCCAAGCCGCAGTCTCTTGCCCCTCCCATCACCATCGTCGAGGACAAACCGACACTGGGAGCGCAGAATGGCGAAATTCGCTCGTGTGTGACCGGCGATAAGAGTCCCGCGGGCACCGTCAAGGATGGCTTCAGGAAATCCGTTGTGAACGGCCCGTTCGGTCCAATGTGTCAGTGGGAGCCCATTAAATGATTATGTTCAGCAAGAATAAAACCGCGTTCCTGAGTCTCATTTTGGCCGGCATGTTTGTCGGACTGGCGGTTGTCCAGGCGCCTGCGCAGCAGCCCGCTCCCCAGGCTCCCGCGCAAACCGCGGCCCAGGAGCCGGCCCTGGTCGGCAATCTGAATCTTCAGGACGCCTCGCTCACCGAAGTGGTGGACCAGCTCGCGCGCCAGCTGAAAATCAACATCCAGGTGGATCCGCGAGTGAAGGGCACCGTCACGCTGAACACCTATGGCGAAACGCGCAACCTGGACGCCCGGAATCTACTGGAGATGATCCTGCGCGTCAACGGATTCGGGATGGTGCAGGAAGGCGAGATTTACCGGGTGGTACCGCTCACCGACGCGATTCGCCAGCCCTTGCCGTTTCAGGTGAACGGTAAGGATATTCCCGCGGACGATCAGCTGATGCTCAATCTGGTGTTTCTGAAATACGTCGGCGTGGACGAGTTGAGCAAAGTGCTGCAGGAATTCACCGACACCAACGCCGTGGTGAAGGTGTATCCTCCGGCGAATCTGCTGTTCATCCTGGACAGCCGCCGCAACATGCGCCGCCTGATGGAGCTGGTGGCGCTGTTCGATAGCGATACGTTTGTCGGCGAGCGCGTCCGGCTCTATGAGATTCACAACGCCCGGCCCTCGGATCTGGTGAAGGAGCTCGAAAACATTCTTAAATCGATCTCGCTCGATACCAAGAGTTCCACGGTTCGATTTCTGCCTGTGGACCGCATCGGCACGCTGATCGCGGTTGCTCCCAACTCCGGCGCTTTTGAGACGGTCGAGGTCTGGATCAAGAAACTGGACATCCAGATTTCCGCCACCAGTGGTGTGATCGACACGTATGTCTATCACGTTCGCTACGGACGTGCGGATTGTCTGGCGATGGCCCTGAATCAGCTGTATATGCCCAGCAGCGGGTATGGCGGCGGATACGCCGCCGGGTATCCCGGTGGAAATTATGGAGGCGGCTACGGCGGCGCATACGGTAATAGTGCCTACGGAGGCGGCGCCTATGGCGGGGGCGCATACGGCGGAGGTTTCCCCGGAGGCGCAAATATCGGCGGCGGCGGTTACGGCAGCCAGAACAGCTTCAACAGCGGCTTCGGCGGCGCCGGAGCCTGCGGATCGTTTGGCGGCATGGGCGGCGGCAACTCCTACGGAGGCGGCGGATACGGCTATCCATCGTTCGGAGGCTATGCAGCGCAAGCTCCCGTTGTTCCCAACGCCGGGCCGCTGGGGCTTGCGCCGGCGGCCGCAGGTCCGGCTCCCGCCGGTGGCGCGGCGGCGGTGGCGCAATCTGCGGCCAGCGACAATGCCAATCCACCCCGCATCGTGCCCAACCCCCTGGATAATTCCCTGCTGATTCAGGCCGACGCGCAACAATACCAGGCCATCCTGAAGCTGCTGAAAGAGCTGGATGTCGCGCCGCGCCAGATTCTGCTCGAAGCGAAGATCTACTCGGTGGCGATGACCGGCAGCTTCGCCATGGGAGTCAATTACTACTATCAGAAAGTCAGCGGGCAGGAACGCAAGCCCATGGCCAGCCTGGTGAACGCGGTGACTACGCTCTCGGCCGGAACGCTGGTGGGGCAGGCCAAGGAGCTGCTGGCGTTCTTGAGCCTGCAGGATAATGCCGGAAACGCACGGGTGATCTCCGAGCCAAGCCTGATCGCTACCGACAGCATTCCCGCTTCGATCAATGTCGGCACCCAGGTGCCGGTACTGACCGGTACCATCATTACTCCCGGCGGCGGAACCAATACGCAATCGCAAGGGATTTCTTCGCATAACACCGGCGTCACGCTGCAAGTGAATGCGCGCGTGAACCCCAGCGGAGTGGTGACGCTCATCATCAATCAGGAAGTCAGCAAGCCCACCTCCACCAATACGTCGAATATTCAGACTCCGTCCTTTGACCAACAGGTGGTGCAGACGCAGATCACGATGCAGGATGGCGATACCATCGCGATCGGCGGCATTATCTCGGAAAACACCACCAGCGGCTCTTCCGGCGTCCCCGGATTGAATCGCATCCCGGTGGTCGGCGGGATTTTCGGCAGCAAGACGTACAGCCGCGATCGCAGCGAGCTGATCCTGTTTATGACCCCCCATGTGATCTACGACACCAACGATCTCTTGGAGGCCAGCCAGGAGCTCAAAGCGAGAGTCAAGAAACTCCGCAAGTACGTCAAGGAGTAGTGGATAACCCCGCAAAGGGTGCTGGCGGCAGTTCCGTTCACTGCCTATTTTTCTCCATTCGGTCCGGCTGAGCTCTGCTTCGCTGCTAAAGTTTGTTTCCAGGCCTGCCGAATGGTATCTGTTAGAGAAGTCCCAAAAGCGGCTTCAGGTCCCCGGCAGAAGGCGCAAGTATCACTTTTTGCTTGACTTGAACGGCTGGAGGGTGGTATCTATGTTCTGACTGCGTCCAGGGTGTAACAGTTTTTGCAGTTTTTAGGCGGCATTCATTGACCGTGAATCCCGCGAGCACAAGGTAACAAGAGAAGTCGAAAACAAAATGAGCTTTCTGAGAGTGACGAGCACGGAGCGGCCGGCTAACGGTTTTAAAGTGGCTCGAGTTCCGGTTAAGGGACTACAGGATTGAGGCTCAGGTTGAAAAAGAGAACTTCCATCAATTCAAATTTCAGATCTCACAAGGAGAAGGAAATGGCAGATTTTCGCAGATGTCTTTATGCGCTAGCCTTCGTGGCCCTGCTCGCGGGGCTCACAATGCCGGCAAGCGCACAGTCGTTCCAGTGTCAGAATACCACCAGCGTTATTCCCAACGTTCGCGGAGAAGGTTTCGCGGAGCTGTTGGGCGATATCGTGCTTGACTGCACCGGTGGCACTCCGACGCCTCCGAACGCTACGGTTCCCCAAGTCAACATCGTGGTGCAGCTGGATACCTCGGTATCGAGCAAAGTCACCGCGACCTCGAATAACGTGCAGTTCCTAGAAGCGTTGCTGATCGTAGATGAACCGAACTCGACAGTCAATCCGCCGGCCCGGCCCATCCGGAACTGCGGAGCGGCCGCCGAGGACACCACGGCCGCAGGCGCGGGCGTGTGCATCTCGACCGGCGCCGGTTCCAACGGCGCTCAGTTCACCTACGACGGAAGCGGCGTAGGTCACTCCAACGTGTTCCAGGGCCGTTCCCTGGGTCTGGTCACGGGGCAGTGGAACCAGGTGCTGTTCGCCTCGGTGCCGATCGATCCTCCGGGAACGATTTGCCCCGCGCAGATCAGCCAGCCGACTTGCCACCGCATCATCCGGATCACCAATATTCGCGGTGACGCTGTTGCATACAACGTCGGAATCGGCGGCCTTTCGGCTCCGGTCACGGCTAATCTGATCATCAACCCGGTTTCCGGGCTGCCGATCGACATTTTCAGCCACGTCATCGCCCGCGTTCAGGCCGGCTTGCTGACGCCCATCGTCACCAACAACTCGTATGTGACGCCCGGCACCGCGCCTCCAGCCCTGGGCGGGAAATTCGACTTCATCCAGTGCAGCGATCTGAACGGACAGAGCCAGGCTCTGGCGCTTACGTTCAGGGAAGGCTTCTTCGATTCCTTTAAGCCCAGGAATTTGAAGCAGGTGCTGGATAACGGCGTAGCGGTTCCGTCTTACGCTTATAGCGGCGTCACTCCGGGATCCAGCTGTAATCCTACTCCGGTCGCTTCTTGCTATACCCCTGTCACGAGCAATGTGATCGGAAACAGTGCGGCGCTTCTCAATCAGAACGTTCCTGGCACCACCTATTCGACGGAAAGCGGATTCATGAATCCTTCTGCCGCGGCTTCCGGTAACCCCCCTGCAAATCCGCTCACGGCGGGCGCAGGTACAGGCAATCAATTCGTCGAGACTACGGTGATTACCGGTGGTACGGGCATCACGGCCGCTGGCCGCGCAACCCAGGGTACTCGCCTGATCGCGACCTTCACGAACGTTCCCAACGGCACCGATATTCAAGTGCCCGCGGTCGTGTTCCTGTATAACGTGATCAGTCCGGCCACCATCACCGGAGTTGCGGTGCTGGTGAATGGCACCGACTCGGCAGGCGCCAATGGCGTCACTACGGCGCTGGCTAGCGTTACTGCTGGACCGGTAAACTTCCTTGGGAACACCATTCCCATCGTGACCGTTGCTGGCACCTTGGTTCCGGGGGCGATTTTTGCGCCGGCGGGCCGAGCCGTTTACGAAGTCCTGTTCTCGAACCCCGGCGCTCTTGAGCAGATGGTGATTCCGATGCGCGTGCTGGATACCTGTAATCTGGGTACCCTGACCACTCCGTGTCCGAATCTGGCTGCGAACCTGCCGACTCCGAACTCGGTGGCGAAGGTCACCGGCGGATTCGCTCCGTTCTACGCTCCGTCTTCGGCTCAGCCTGGCGTTCGTACCGTCCTTCCGGAAGGTGCGACTCCCACGGCTGTTCCCCCCAGCGGCCCGGTACCGCGTTTCATCAATCTGAACGCGCCTCTGGACCTGTTCTCGGTTGTCCGCTGCTCTTGCAACCTGCTGTTCCCGTTCGTCACTAACTCGGCGACCGCGGGCGGCAACTTCGACACGGGCATGGCGATCGCCAATACATCGCTTGATCCCGGCAATCTGCCTCCTACCACCTACGGGTTCCAGGCGGCAGCACAGAACGGTCCGGTTCAGATGTGGTATTACAACCGCAACGGCGCTACGCCGGCTGAGCCGAACTTCCTGGGTCAAGGCAACACGCAGTGCACCAACTCGACCACGCCAGGCAAGTGCGACCCCGCTACGAACACCGGTGTTCCGGCGGGTGGCATGCTCACCTACGTGCTTTCGGGTGGTGGCTATATCGCTCCGAACTCTCCTGGAACCCTCGGGCCGCAAGTTCTACTTGGCGCACCCGCGTTCCAGGGCTACATCATCGCTCAGGCTGGATTCCAGTACTGCCACGGCTTTGCGTTCATCAGCAGGCAGGGCTCTGGCTTCCAGGCTGATAACATGGCCATGGGCTATCTGGCAATCGTGCTCGATGCGCCGCGGCTGCCTCGCACGTTCTCGACTGGCGAGAACGACGCGCACTAAACCAGCGTAAAGGCAACACGAAAAGGGAGGAGCTTCGGCTCCTCCCTTTTTTTTTGCCGTGTACTGCCCTAGTATTAAAACAGTTTTACACGCTCTTGCTTTTCTTTTGCATCCTTATAGTTCTGTGCTAAACTAGCAGGTGTTCCCGCCTGCGTCCGTCCCCCCACTCGAGAGGTTTTTCTAATGGTGAATCGAATTTCGTTCGTGACGGCTTGGATTTTGTTGATGGCCAGTACGGCCGCCTTTGGCCAGACTAGCTACCTGTTTCAGCTACCCGGCCAGACTTCGAACTCTCATGCTCTTGTGGGATGGGGTGACGACAACTTTTCACGTGTCATCCAGACTGCGAACGGTCCACTCAGCTCCTTCCAGATCGTTCCGACGCCCAGTGGAAATAAGTTCTACGTCCTGGCCGGAAATGGCATCCTGTCCGCGAATGCCACGCTCACCACGTTCACGCCGATCGCCGGCGTAAATGCGACCGTAAGCTCGGCTGTGGTCTCGCCCGACGGTAAGTATCTTTTGGTCATCGCAGACCACTTGTACGTCATCGATACGACCAGCGACGCCATCGTGGGAACCGATCCGGGTGTGCCGGGAGGGACCACGGTCGGCGGAGTGGCCGTCAGCCGGGATTCCGCAAAGATCTGGGTGCTGTCGAATGTGAATCCCGGAAGCTCTCTGACAACCGTCAACCTGGCGACGCGCATCGCAGGTTCGTCCCTGTCCCTGCCCTATACGGGAACATCCGTGACTCTTTCGCCGCGGGGCCGGTTGTATGTGGCCTTTGACGCCAATCAGGTGGATGAGATCGATCCGGCCACTTTGACGGTTTCATCTCAAATCCCGGTACAGGCCCTACCCGGGCCGCTCCGCTACACACCCGACGGAACCACCGCCTATATCCCCAATCGTAATGTGTGCAGCAGTTGCTACTCGCTCCTGAAGCTCAATCTGGCCACCCGGACGGTATCGAACTGGCCGCCCAACGATGGCAGTGTCAATCCTCCACCGATTTTTGACGACGTGTATATCGCCGGCAACAGCCAGGTTTTTGCCCTCGCCTCGACCTACCCCACCACTAAGTTATGGGACGTCACTTCTACTCCGTTTTCCGTTGCGCCCAGCGCGCTCGGAAACGCCCCCTCTCCAGGCCTGCCCATCAACTTCGTGAGTTCGATCGCGGTTTCCAACGAGCGCCCGTCCGCGCGATTCCTGTACCTGTTCATTCCGCAGGCGAGCTCGCCGCTCATCCGCTGGAATCTGGCTTCCAACGGGATTGACCAGCAAATCGGCGCGAGCGTTCAGACCGGCACCAACCTTTCGTTCGCTCCGATTCCGCCCCAGACGGGTGCTGCTAATTTCCTGCGGATCGACTCGGTGCAGACGCTCGGCGCGGGCGCGGCCGCCAGTTTGAGCGCCCAGGTGCTGGATAGTCTGGGCCGCCCGGTATTTAATGTACCCGCGTGTTTTACGGCGGATACGTCTACGCTCACCATCGCAAATCCTTCGCAGATCACCAATTCCGAGGGATGGGTCCAGACTGCAATCACGGTGCCTACTCTGTCGGGAAGCTACACGGTGACCCTGGGCGTGGGGCAATCCTGCCTTTCGTCGCCGTCTGCCTCCACCACGTTTTCGATCACCGTCGGCGGTAGCGGAGGCACCACTTCCCCGCAGTTCACCATCGTGAGCGGCAACGGCCAACTGATCCGGCAGACCATCGCAGCGCCCCAGCCGCTGACCGTGAAACTAACCGACGCGAGCGGGGCTCCCGTCGCCGGCGCGGAAGTGGGTTTCCAAATTGCTGAAGGAGCGGGGCATCTCGATACGCTCTCAACGTTCACAGATTCCGATGGTTTGGCATCCTCCAACTTCATTTCGGGCAGCGTGAACTCAGCCGTATCTTTTCAGGCCTCGACCATTACCGCCACTTCGGCTCTGGGAGCGGTGACTTTTGTCGAAACCACCCACAACGCCCTGACGGACGAACCGAATCAGCCCATCATCCGCATTGCTACTTCCCCGGAAGGCGGGGATTTGACCATTTCAGAAGGCGGACGATTGTCATCCGCAATCACGGCCCAAACCACGTCCCTGCATGTCCCGCAATTCAACGTGCCGATTCCCAACATCGGCATTCGATTGGCGGATCCGTCTAACCGTACCCTGCCGTTAAAGGTGGCCTCCTGCGTGGGATCGACCCTGGGGGATAATCTGGGTGTTTCCCGTTGCGACGTTTTCGCCCCCTGTCTGGAGGTTGGAACGGCCTTTCCGTACGTGACCACTGGAACCATCGCAGTAGGGGAGCTCGGATTTGCGAACCTGCGAATCACCGTAACCAAGGGCGCACCCTCTCTGCTGAGTATCGTCTCGGGGAATAATCAAATCAATAATCCCGGAACCTTCCTGAATCTCACCGCCCGGGTGACGGACGCCTGTAATCACGCTGCCGGAAACGTACCGGTCACATGGACTGTGATTCAAGGAACCGGGACGATTGAGAGTTTTCAAAGCCCCACATTTAATGACGGTACTAGTTCGGCCAGGCTTCGTCTCGGATCCACTGCCGGAACCGTGCAGGTCCAGGCTTCGGCGAGCGGTATCACTCCGGTCGTATTCACGCTGACCATCCGGACGGTCGTCAGCAGCCTGGGAGTCGTCAGCGGGGGCGGTCAATCCGTCAATACCGGCCAGGTCTTCCCGAGCCCCGTGGTATTCGTGGTTCGGGACGCCAGCAACAACCCGGTCCCCGGCATCGTGGTAAATCTCTCTGTATCGGGCAGTGCAACGCTGAGCAACACCACTGCCACCACCGACTCACAGGGACAGGTCCGAACCACCGTCACCGCCGGCGCCAGCCCCGGGACGATTACCGTGTCGGCATCCTTTGGCAACCTCTCCGCCACAGCGACACTCTCCTCGCATCTGCCCGGACCGGAAGTCACCGTCAGTAACTTTAAGAACGCCGCCAGCCTGGCGAACGGACTTACTCCCTGCGGCTTAATTACAGTAATCGGCAATGGCTTGGCCCCCGGCGTCCAAGGCGTTCTCTCCGGCCTGAGTGCGTTCGGGCCGCTGCCGTACTCCCTCGGCCCAGTCTCTTCGATCACGGTGAACAACATCCCAGCGCCGATTCAAGCGGTCGCCAACCAGAGCGGCGTGCAGCAGATCAACTTCCAGGCGCCCTGTGAATTGCAGGCGGGCACTGCAACGGTGGTGATCAACGTAAGCGGCGCAAGCGCCACCGTCTCGAACGTGCCGGTTTTCGCCGTCCAGCCGGGTATCTTCACCTACGCGGGACCCAATAACATCCCATACGGCGCTGTAATTCGCGCCGTAGATGGCAGCTATGTGACGCCTTCCAACCCAGCGCGGCGCGGAGAGCGGCTCTACATGGTCGTTACCGGCATGGGCCAAGGAACTCCCACCATCGTGACCAACTCGGCTGGCACGGGTACTCAAAATATCGCTCTGCCGGTGGTGGTTGGAATCAGCGACCGCGGCGTTCCGGTGCTTTCGGCCCGCTATCTGTTCGGATCGATCGGCGCGTACTTGATTGAGTTCCAGGTGCCCACCGACTCACCCGTCGGACCGAATCAGAGTCTGGCGGTCGCGGTGCTCACCAACAACGGGACCAACTACGTGTTTGGTAATCCGGTGTTCCTGCCGGCCGTGACCGATTAACGGAATGGGGCGCCTGACAATCCCTCAGGCGCTCTAACTCTGTTGGTACAGCTCGAACGGATCGGAGATTCCCAGGCCGTCGGCAAACTTCGTGCTTACCTGAATCGCTCCAGGGGCCGGATGTGCGGGATCATACGCCGTCTGCCCGGGAAGCGCGAACCCGGGCGGGGGCGAATCCACAGACTGATTGAGGCCGGGGACCCAGCTATAGCCGTAGATTTGCCGCGTGGCCATGGTCTTCATGGGATCGTAGCCCCACACCATAATGCCCTTGTCGATGGTATACCCTTTGGACACCAGTTGCTGCGCCATGGACATTCTTTCATTGAAGTCCGGGATATTTCGCAGTTGCCGCACTTCGGCAGGCTGCGCCGCCCAGTAGGCGTCGATTTCGGCCTGGATCAGCCTCGATCTGGCCGCATCGTCAAGAGGCTGGCCGCTCGAAGCGCCCGCAGGCGCGGCGGAAGCACTCACGTGCGGGGACGCGGGGGCAGGGCTGCTGGCATCGATTCCCGAGCCAATCATCTGACGAACGCCAGAATCCTGACTCTGGAGCGCCGGGGCCGAAGTGTCCTTTCCGGGTTGGCCTGCTAGCGCGCTCGACAGCTGATCAGTGAATGAAGCTGTTGATTCTGAAGGAGTTTCTTGCTGAGCAGTAGGCGCCGCGAAGATATTCGGCGCCTTGGATGTGCTGACTGAATTGACCATGCCGACCTTGCCTCCGATGTCCAGGGAGCAAGCCGGAGGCCAACCTATTTCTGCGGGGACGGTGCGAAGTTCACGCGGATGGCAAACACTTGGTCAAGCGGCTGTACCAGAAGCTGAACGCTGGCGGATTCTCTGCGTTCGGTCCCGACTCCGGGTTCATAGCGCAGGACCAGAGCCACGTTACCAGCGGCCCTGACGATGGACTGGTCGAGCTTGGCCGTGAATCCGGGAATCTGGGGTGCGCTCAACTCCACTTGAATGGAACCAGACATGCCATTATGCAAGACAACTTTCGCCTCCGAGGCTTGGTCGGTCGCCAGCGTGACCTCATTCTTATCCACGCTGACCTGCTGGAGAATGCTCCGGGCCGCCTCGGCGATCGTTTTATCGCTGAAATCCTTGGGCAGCGCCACGTCAGCAGCCGCCTGGGGCGGCACGCCGGCCGCAGAGGGCAGGGCGGAGGGACCGAAAGGAGTCTCGGGAGTGTGGGTGGCCACTTTGTACCAGACCCACTTATTGTTTTCGAGCTTCCAGGTGATCGTGGAAGGCATCATCACGGGGAAATCCTGGCCAGCGACGTTCATGTTCCGCGATATGGTGGTCCGGATCGTCGCTTTCGTGAAATTTTCCGAGAACTGGACGTCGTCGATGGTGAATCCCTTAATCTGCACTTTGCCGGTGTTGAAGTAATCTTCTTGCGTATCCGCGGCGACCATCTCATACGCCTTCCGGAAATTGCCCTCCACGTGATACTGCAGGAATTCGGTCACGCGTGCGCGAAGCGCCTGCTCGGCTTCCGGCTTCCCGGGCGCCTGGGCCAGCAATAGCAGGGGAAGCAGGACCAAGGCAAACATCGAGGTGATTCGAGCCGGCATAGAACTCCTTTGCCTTATGGACGAAGAGGGCACCGATCGGTCTTGTTTCGGTGCGCAACGTTTTGTTGGCTGGGACGCAGGGATTCGAACCCCGATACGCAGATCCAGAGTCTGCAGTCTTAC
>DATIRX010000151.1:0-3777 GCA_035469225.1 Bryobacteraceae bacterium | reverse complement strand
GATCTCCTCGACGGAGTTCGCCAGCACCGTGTTGTCCTTCAGACGCCGCTTGGCGGCCGCGAATAAGTCTGTCTGCATGGCCTCCAGGACGGCCGCAACTTTTCCCGACAATTCCGCTTGGGGAACGGGCTCCTTGGTGCCCGTGTCACGGCGCTTGAGGACGACTGTCCCCGCAGCCAGGTCGCGCGGTCCCAGCTCCAGCACGATCGGCACACCGCGGCGCTCCCAATGGAAGAACTTGGCGCCCGGCGAATGGCCCTCGCGATCGTCCACCTCGGCGCCAATGTCTTTCGCCATGCGGTGCGCCGCTTCGAGCACGGGGCCCTTCTCTTCATCCTTGCGATAAATGGGCACCAGGACGCTCTTCACCGGAGCGAGCTTGGGCGGCAGGACCAGGCCTTTATCGTCGGAATGACTCATGACGAGTCCCCCAATGAGCCGGGTGCTCACGCCCCAGCTGGTCTGCCACACGTAATCCAGCTGGCCTTCCTTGTTCTGAAACTTGACATCGAAGGCTTTGCCGAAATTCTGACCCAGATCGTGACTGGTGCCGGCCTGAAGCGCCAGGCCGTTCTGCATCATGGCCTCGATGGAATAGCTGTGCAGGGCGCCCGCGAATTTTTCGGAGTGCGTCTTCTTGCCCTTGATCACAGGCATGGCCATCACGTCCTGGGCAACCTCGGCATAGATATCGAGCATCCGCAGCACTTCTTCCTGAGCCTCTGCATGCGTGGCGTGCGCCGTATGGCCCTCCTGCCACAGGAATTCGGTGGTGCGAAGGAACATGCGCGTGCGCAGCTCCCATCGGATGATGTTGGCCCACTGATTGACCAGCATGGGAAGATCGCGCCAGCTCTGGATCCATTTGGCGAAAAAATGCCCGATGATGGTCTCCGAGGTGGGCCGGATCACATAGGGCTCCTCGAGCTTCTTACCGCCGGCGATGGTGACCACGGCCAGTTCGGGAGAAAAGCCTTCGACGTGCTCGGCCTCCTTCTTTAAGAAACTCTCCGGGATCAGGAGCGGGAAATACATGTTCTTGTGGCCCGTGGCCTTGAAGCGTATATCCAGCTCGTGCTGCAGCAGCTCCCAGATGGCGTAGCCGTTGGGCTTGATGACCATGCAGCCCTTGACGATTTCAGCCGGTTCGGCGAGGTCGCCCTGAAGAACCACGTCCTGATACCAGGCCGCGAAATCGGCGGTGCGCGTTGTGATGGGTGATTGAGCCATTGATGAATGAGTTCTCAGGTTACCAAGAAGAGCCCGCGCCCTCACGGACGCGGCTTAAGCCCCCGGCGGTAACGGCGGGGGCTGGCGGTACACTGAGGGCAGAATGGCCGCCGGTCCTTTCTCCAACGAACCCGTAGTTAACTTCTTGAACGAAGGGAACGCGGCACGCATGCGCGCCGCGATCGAAAAAGTCCGCGGCGCGCTCGGCCGCGAGTACGATCTGGTGATGGGCGGACAGCGCATCCGCACGGCTGAAAAGATCCGATCGCTCAATCCTGCGCGGCCGTCCGAAGTCATCGGCGTGCATCAGAAAGCCGGTCGCGAACACGTCGAGCCGGCCATGGAAGCCGCTCTGGCCGCGTTTGCATCCTGGAAGAACGTGCCGGCGGCGGAGCGCGCCGGACTGGTGCTGAGGACGGCCGAGGTCATCCGCAAACGCAAACCCGAGTTCAACGCCTGGATGGTCCTGGAAGTCGGCAAGAACTGGGACGAAGCTGAGGCCGACACCTGCGAGGCAATCGATTTCTGCGAGTTCTACGCGCGGCTGGCCTTGCGCATGGACCAGGCAGAGACAGCCGTGCAGCTTCCCGGCGAACGCGACCTGCTGCGTTATATCCCGCTGGGCGTGGGCGCGGTGATCTCGCCTTGGAATTTTCCACTGGCGATCATGTGCGGCATGACGGTTGCCTCGATCGTTTGTGGCAACACTGTGGTGCTAAAACCGTCCAGCGATTCGCCCACGATTTCCGCCAAGTTTTTCGAAGCACTCGAGGAAGCTGGCCTCCCGCCGGGCGTGGTCAACTTCTGCCCGGGCTCCGGGGCGACGTTTGGGAACGGGCTGGTGGAACATCCCAGGACGCGCTTCATCGCCTTCACCGGGTCGCGCGACGTGGGACTGGATATTAATTTGCGGGCTGCGCAGCCAAGGCCCGGCCAGGTCTGGATCAAGCGGACGATTCTCGAGATGGGCGGCAAAGATTCCATTGTGGTGGCCGCGGATGCGGATCTGGACGCTGCGGTCGAAGGCGTGGCGGCCTCGGCCTTTGGATTTCAGGGGCAAAAATGCTCGGCATGCTCGCGGGCGATTGTGGATGCGAGCGTGTACGACCGTTTTCTCGAAAAGCTGACAGCTCGGGTGGCGCAGATTCGAATCGGCGACCCGGCAGCAAATGCGGTTGCCGGGCCGGTGGTCAACGAAGGCGCACTGAAGTCGATCACGAACTACATCGGCATCGGTGCGACGGAAGGCCGCGTGATCGCCGGAGGAAAGCGTGCGGCTTTTTCCGGACACGACGAAGGATATTTTCTGGAGCCGACGGTGATCGCCGACGTGGCGCCCACCGCCCGCATCGCACAGGAGGAAATCTTCGGGCCGGTGCTGACGGTGATCCGCGCGCGGGATTTCGATGACGCGCTGGCCATCGCCAACAACACCGAATACGGCCTGACCGGCGCTGTCTACAGTGCCTCGGCAGAGAAGATCGAGCGCGCCAAGCGCGAATTCCACGTGGGGAATCTATACATCAACCGCAAATGTACGGGAGCGGTGGTGGGCGCGCATCCATTTGGCGGATTCAATATGTCGGGTACGGATTCGAAGGCGGGCGGGGCGGATTACCTGTACCTGTTCACCCAGGCCAAGTCGATTGCGGAAAAACTCTAATTACTGCTTGGGCGCCTGGATCTCGTAAAGGTAGATCGTGTGGGTCTGGCGGCCTTCGATTTTCTCCACGCGCGCGGCTTTCCAGCCGGGAACCGGATAATCGTGGGAAACCACGCGAGCGCCGGGCTTCAGAAACTTCTCCAGGCGCGGCCGAAGCTTGGCGTTCAGCTCCGTTTCCAGATACATGGTGACGACGTCGGCGCCGGTGAGGTCGGCCAGCAACACGTCGCCCTGCATGACGCGAGCTTGCGCCGAGAGTCCGGCTTTCTCGATCTCCGCGGTGGCCGAAGCCACCAGCTTGGGCGAAATCTCCACACCCACGGCCTTGGCCCTATATTTGCCGGCCGCAGCCAGCACAATCCGGCCGTCACCGCTTCCCAGGTCATACACCGTCTCGCCGGGCTTGATGCGGGCCAATTCGAGCATCAGATCCACCACCCGGGCCGGAGAAGCCACGTAGGGCGCCAGCTTGTTGGTGAACGACCGAGCATCCTGAGAAAAGGCCGGTAGCGAGGCTATTGCCAGGAGAAGGCCAACGGGAGCACGCATAGTGAAACCCCTACTTGGCGGGCACCAGAGCGTTACTGCCCGCCTGACTTGATTTTACCACCCGCGAAACCACCTCAGCCACGGCGAACCAGAGATCGCGCGGCCGGCTGATGCTGAACTCGGTTCCGCGGAAGGTGCGGATCGCCTTGCCGATGGCGTCGCGCCAGGGGATTGCCTGGGGGTTCAGGTTGTAATTCATGTAGAAAACCGGGTAGGTTACGTCGGTCGCCAGGGGCTTCAATTCTTCCTCCGGGACGGCATCATCCAGCAAGACTTTAGGGCCGGCGAAAATCACTGCATCGGGGTGGTCATTGGCGATTTCCTTCTTGATCAGA
>DATIRX010000150.1:0-5691 GCA_035469225.1 Bryobacteraceae bacterium | reverse complement strand
CAGAATCTCGATGCCCTTGCGGATCACCTCATGGGATTTTTCGCCGTTCAGATTGACGATAAAGCCCATCCCGCAGGCGTCGTGCTCAAACTGAGGGTCGTATAGTCCTTGTTTGACCATAGTTTAGAATACCTGATGCTGCATTATTACGTCAAGAAGAATTACAGACTTGCACTATTAGCTACGCTGATATAAACTGGAACCGTGGACCTAGATAGTTTCAAGCTTTTCAGGGACATCGCCGAAACCCGCAGTTTCAGCCGGGCAGCGGCCCTCAACGGATTCAGCCAGTCGGCCGCCAGCCAGCAGGTACAGGAACTGGAACGGACCCTGGGAGCAACCCTGCTGGACCGCTCACGGAGGCCCCTGGTGGTGACTCCCGCCGGTCGCCTTTACGAGGAGTTCTGCCGGGACGTTTTGCGGCGTCGCGAAGAGTTCGAGGCCGCTCTGGGGCTGCTGAAGAATGATACCGGCGGTACGGTGCGGGTAGCCTCCATTTACTCCGTCGGTTTGAGCGAAATGGTCGAGCTGGAAAAGCGGTTTGCGCAGCGCCATCCCCAGGCCACGCTGGACGTCCAGTATCTGCAGCCCGCCAAGGTGTACGCGGCCGTGCTGGCGGATAAAGTGGACCTGGGCATCGTCAGCTATCCGCATGCCACCCGCGAGATCAAGGTGATTCCCTGGCGCCAGGAAGAGATGGTGTTAGCGACCGCTCCGGATCATCCTCTGGCCAGGAAGGCTGCTACGATGCGCGGCCCGATTCCTATCGAAGCCCTGAACGGCGCAGACTTCGTCGGCTTCGATGAAGAACTGCCGATTCGCAGCGAAGTGGATCGTTTTCTGAAGGAAAAGGGCGTCGAGGTGAACGTGACGGTGCACTTCGACAACATCCAGATGATCAAGGAAGCGGTGGCGCATCGCGTGGGCGTCAGCATCATGCCGCATCGCATCATGCGCGACGATATCCGGCAGAAACGTCTTACAGCGATCCGCATGGCGGGGGCGTCGCTCTATCGGCCCCTGGGAATCATCCATCGCAAGACCAAGCGGTTTCAGCCGGTGGCGCAGGCGTTCCTGGATCTGCTGTGCGAAAAACCGGTTCCCGAAGCAGCCTAGCTTCCTGCCTGCGGCAGGTCTTTCAGCACCGCCAGCTGGTCCTTCCATTCCGACCGAACCGCAATGAAGTCAGGATGGTCGAGCCCGAGTTCACTCACGATCTGGCGGATCTCGTTATCCTCGGTGGCCGACACGCCGCCTTCCGCGGCCGCCACCGCGAACAGGCAATCCAGCAGGGTCAATTTCTCCTCGCGGGTGGCGATGCGGCTGAACTCGCGCGTGACCAGAAAGTTCTCGGTCCCGCCAAATAGCTGCGTGCGCGTCTTGGCCGTCTGGACCACAATCAGGGCTTGTTCTTCCGGCAGCCCGCCGCGCTCCATGACGATCCGTTCCATGGCATGGGTTTCTTCCGCGCTGATCTTCATGTCCGCATTGGCGACGCGGCCCAGAACATAGCCGAATGCCGCGATGAAACGCGCCCGCTGGGGCTCCAGGTGATCCAGCGCTTCTACCACCTTGCGAACGGTTTCGGTATCGCCCGTAGGCGTATGTTGATCCGGAATTCCAAGAAAACTGCGGATGGACACTAGACGCTACTCAATCGCGCCCATCTGCTTCAACATCGCGATGTGCTTGGACGGATTTTCCTCGTCGAACTGGGTGGGAAGAATCACCCCGGTCTGGTGTCCGTGCTCAATCAGGGCAGCGTAGGGAGGATTGTCGAACTTGAATACTTCGCGAAGCTTAGCCGAGTCGGTCGAGGTCTTGGCGGTGAGCCCGCTGTCGTGCAGGTAGGAAGCTGCGAATTGCGGAACTCGCGTGGGGACGCCCACCACCGTCACATCGCTCTTGAATTTGAGCGGAGCCATGCTTTTTCCGACGGCGAAGCAAGTGCCGCACTCCGGGTCGTAAAAGAACAGGAACACTTTGCCTTCGTCCAGGGCCATGGGCTGGCCTTCGACCATAATCGAATCGGGCGCCTTGAGCCCGGTCAGCTTGGAGTAAACCGTTCCGAAGCTGACAGCAGTGAATACCGCGATCGCTCCTAAGATGACGGCGGCGGTACGCAGCCCCTGCGAACGCTTGGCCCAGAATCCGGCGATTGCCGCCGATGCCAGAAACGCCAAATCACCGTAGAAAAAGCCAGGCCCCACGGATCGTCGCATGTCGATGGAAATCCCGAAAACATTCAGGACAGGAAAGCAGCTGCAATCCCGGCCGATCAGCGCCTTATAGTTCCATCCGATGTAGGCCATGAAGGAGAGCAGCAGAAATCCCGCAAGGATTGATCCCCATCGCCGGAACCGCGGGATCAGGATCAGCACGCCGGCAGTGGTCTCGGCGACAGCCAGCCCCAGCGCCAGAGGCAAGGTCCAGTCTTTCCAGACCAGCAGATTTTTGGCCAGGTTGGCGAACTTGTAAGGATCGACGGCTTTATAGATGCCCGCGGCCAGGAACAGAAAAGCCACAACCACTGCGGCTGCGTGGCTCAATACAGTCTTCCAGGAAGGCAACGCCACTGAACCGGTTAAGGGGCCCGCCGTAGTACTTGCGCTCATATCCTCTATTTTAGACGGAAGCATGCCAAAATAGTTGGATTCATGCCAGCAGCCCGGAAAACCGTGCGTGTACCCGCCTCCAGTGCCAATCTGGGCCCCGGATTCGACGCCCTGGCCCTGGCCATGGGCCTGTATCTGGAATGCGGCTTTCGCCCGGCCGAGAGTCTGGCCATCTGCGCCTCCGGCCGGGATGCCGGATTGATCTCCAAGGGCGCGGATAACCTGATTTGGCAGACGGCTTTACGGGTGGCCGCCGATACCGGCGCCAGCATGCCCCCCATTGAGCTGGACATCGCCAATGACATCCCCATCGGCAAGGGCCTGGGATCGAGCGCGGCCGCGCTGACGGCCGGCGTGGTGATCGCCAACCAGGTCCTGGGGCTAGGTTGGGATGCCCATCGGGTCCTGGATGAGGCCGCGCAGATCGAGGGTCATCCCGATAACGTGGCGGCCTGTGTGCTGGGCTCGATCGTCGCCAGCGCCATCGATTCGGAAGGAGTCGCCCGCGCGGTTCGCCTGGAGCTTCACCCGCACTACAACGTCGCCGTGGTGGTTCCGGATTTCGTGCTGCCGACCTCCGAGGCGCGGCGCGTGCTGCCGAAAACTTATTCGCGCGAGGACACGGTGTTCAACGTTCAGCGCAGCGCGTTATTGATCGTCGCTCTGGCCACCGGCGCCCGCGATGTTTTTCCCACCGCGCTCGAAGACCGCCTGCATCAGCCCTATCGCTACGGTCTGGTTCCCGGCCTGGAGGAAATCGTCAAGCTGCGGGCGCCGGGGCTGCTCGGCTGTGCCCTGAGCGGAGCCGGTCCGTCCATCCTGGTGTTCCACGAACGCGGTCACGAAAGTGTGTGCGGCCTGGTGCAGGACGTTTTCGCACGGTGCGGACATACATCCGAGATCGTTTGCTCGGCGGTCGCCGAGCGCGGCTACACCTTGGCGTAGACGGCTGCGCTGTCACAATAGAAGCAGTGTCCACTAACCGCCTGATCAACGAGAAGAGTCCTTACCTCCTGCAGCACGCCCATAATCCCGTGGATTGGTATCCCTGGGGGGAGGAAGCTCGCGAGAAAGCCCGCAAGGAAGACAAGCCGATATTTCTTTCCATCGGATATTCCACCTGCCATTGGTGCCACGTCATGGAGCGTGAATCCTTCGAGAACGAAGACGTCGCGCGCGTGTTGAACGAACATTTCGTGCCGGTCAAAGTGGATCGCGAAGAACGGCCGGATCTGGATCGCGTGTACATGCTCTTTGTGCAGGCGTCCACCGGCAGCGGCGGATGGCCCATGTCGGTATGGATGACGCCCGAGGGCAAGCCGTTTTTCGGCGGGACATACTTTCCGCCCGACACCCGTTACGGACGCCCGGGATTCCGCACGATTCTTGAAAGCCTGGCCCGAGCCTGGCGAGACGAGCGGCCCAGAATCGAGCAGTCCGGCGCGCAGGTGATCGAGCAGCTCCGGCACTACGGGGAAGCACAAAACGGATCCGGCGGGAAGCCTGCCGCCATAGGGCAGCACACGCTGGATGCGGCCTTTCACGCGTTCCGGCGATCGTTCGATGCCCGGCTGGGCGGATTCGGCGGCGCGCCCAAGTTCCCGCGCCCCAGCGTTCTCAATTTCCTGCTGCGCTACGCCTCAGCCACGGGAAATGAGGACGCCCGCGACATGGTTCTGGTCACACTGCGTGCCATGGCCAGGGGCGGCATGCACGATCAGCTGGGCGGCGGATTCCATCGCTACTCGGTGGATGAACACTGGTTCGTTCCGCATTTTGAAAAGATGCTGTATGACCAGGCCCAACTGGCGATCTCTTACCTGGAGGCCTACCAGATCACCGGCGACGCGCAATATGCGGATGTCGCGCGCGACGTGCTGGATTACGTTCTGCGCGATCTCACGCATCCGGAAGGCGGCTTCTATTCCGCCGAGGATGCCGACAGCGCGCCTGATCCTGCCCGGCCGAAGGAGAAATCGGAGGGCGCCTTCTACATCTGGACCCGCCAGGAAATCGTGGACGCGCTGGGCGAGCAGGACGCGGCGGTATTCAGCCGCCATTTCGGCGTGAAACCGAACGGCAATGTGGACGAAGATCCTCACGGAGAGTTCACCGGCCGAAATATTCTTTACCAGGCGCAAGATCAAAAAGAAACCGTTCCGGGCATCGCCAAGCTGCTGGAAATCCGCTCTCGCCGTCCGCGGCCGCATCTGGACGACAAGGTTCTGGCCGGCTGGAACGGGTTGATGATCTCCGCCTTCGCGAAGGGCGCGCAGATTCTGGATGAGCAGCCGTATGCACAAGCCGCCCGCGCAGCCCGCAGCTTCCTGCATCGCAAACTATGGCGTGAGGCCGATGCGACCTTGCTGCGGCGTTTTCGGGACGGTGATGCAGCCATCGAGGCATTTCTGGACGACTACGCGTCCCTGATCAACGCCCTGGTGGACTTGTATGAGACTGCGTTTGACCCGTCCGATCTCGCCTGGGCCACGCGGCTCGCCGAGCGCGCCCTGGCGGCGTTTCAGGATGCCGAGCACGGCGGATTCTTCAGTTCGATCGCCGGCCAGAGCGACCTGGTGCTCAGGCTCAAGGACGATTATGACGGTGCGGAGCCGTCCGGAAACTCGGTGATGGCGCTGGCCCTGCTGCGGCTGGCCCGCCTGACCGGACGGGATGACTTCCGTCAGGCCGCCGAGAGGACCCTGGAATCGTTCGCCGGCCGGATCCTTTCGGGCGGCGCCGGACTGCCGCAATTGCTGGTGGCGCAGATGTTCGCCATGGGCAAACCCATGGAGATCGTGCTGGCTGGCCCGCGCGACCAGCTCACCGGCATGCTGCACGTCATCCGGCAGCGCTTTTTGCCGAACGCCATCGTGATGCGCGCCTCCGAGGCTCCCGTTGCGATGACCCCAACAGACGGGCTCGCCACCGCCTACGTTTGTGAAAACTACGCCTGCAAGCTGCCGGTGACCGACGCGGGCGCGCTCGCGGAATTACTACAATAGAATTCTATGGAAAGACCAGGAGCAACAACACTCAGAGGAAATCCTCTCACGGTAGTGGGGCCGGAACTGAA
>DATIRX010000149.1:0-6007 GCA_035469225.1 Bryobacteraceae bacterium | reverse complement strand
CGCACGTATTACGGGCGCGTGGCGCCGGGCCTGGACCTACTCGACCAGCGCGGCCGTTTCGCGGTCCAGGTGGCGTATGACCTCAGCGTCGGCACGCTAGGCTGCATCGAGGCGTCGGATTTTAACGTGTTCCAGCGCGGTCCGGCACTTCCCGTGATGGAGCGCTACTGGATCACGGCGCGCTCGCTGGCCGTGCCGATGACCAAGAGGCTGTGGAGAAGTATGAGTGCTTAGCGTTCCGTTTCAATGGGCAGCGACGCCCAGTACGGCCGCGGCAATCGCCTTCGCACTCGTCACCTCCATCCTGTTTCTGCGAGCGCGAAAGCGTTTTCTGGCGCTGCCGCTGCTGCCGGTAGTGCCGGAAGGCGACCGCCCTCCGGATTGCATGGTGGTGATTCCGGCGCGCAACGAAGAAGGCGTGGTGGGCAAGGCGGTGAAGAGCTTTCCTCCCGATTCGGTCATCGTGGTGGATGACCACTCCACCGACGCGACGGCCCAGGAAGCTCGCGAAGCCGGCGCCGGGGTGCTGGATGCTCCGCCGCTGGTGGAAGGCGCTTCCGGGAAGGCGAACGCCTGCATGGCCGGGGCGCGCATTTTGGAATCGCGCTGGATCCTGTTCGCCGATGCCGATACGCGCTACAAACGAGGATTTCTCGAATCGGCGGTGCAACACGCGGAGGCTTCGGGAGTGGCCCTGCTTTCCGTGCACCTTACGCCGCGGCTCAAGAGCCTCGCGGAACACATGATCGGCCCCTACGCCGCCGCTCTTTTTTTCAGCGGGGCCAGCCCGCAACAGGATCCCGCGGCGATGTTCAACGGCCAGTGCATCCTGGCCCGCCGGGACGCGTACGAGTTCCTGGGCGGGCACGCGGCTGTCTGGAAGTACCTGGCCGAAGACGTGAAGCTCGCCCAGCTGGCCCAACGGCATCGAATGGGCTTCACGGCGGTCCGGGCCGGAACGCTGGGCCGCGTGCGCAACTACACCGGCTGGAGGGGAGCCTGGAGAGGCCTCGAACGGAACACGTTCCGCCTGGTCCAGGTGAATCCGTGGAGCAATCTTACGATCCTGATCACAGCCGCGTGCGCCGCACTGTGGCTCCCGCTGGCGGCGTGGCTCTGGTCGGCCGGGCATCGGGTCGCGCCCATCGTGCTGGTGTTCCTGGTGCTGGCGCAGCTGGCTCCCTGGTATCGCAATCCCGTGCGCGTGCTGCTGGCTCCCTTGGCGATTTATGCCGCGCTGCCCATGCTGCTGTACAGCCTGATCGGCGCCCTGGCGGACCGGCCGGTCGAGTGGAAAGGCCGAACCGCCCGGGCGACTTGAGTATGATGAGCCATGGTGGAGACCACTGGACAAGCGCTGGCTGATATCGCCGTCCTGGACGACGATCTGGACTTCCGGACGTATCTGGAAGATTTCCTCAAGGACGAGGGCGCCTACACCGTGCGCGCATTCGGCAATGCGGCCGAATTCTTTGCGGGCTGCGAAGAGCGCGTGCCGGACATCGTGCTGCTGGACATGAAGATGGGGGACGTGACCGGCGACAAGGTCCTGGAACAACTGCTGGTGCGCTGGCCGGGTCTGTGCGTGATCGTGATTACGGGGTATCCGTCGCTCGAAGACATGCGCACCACCTTCAAACTGAAAGTGTTCGACTACTTGTCGAAGCCGTTTTCGCTGGCGCAGTTACGGCAGGTGTTGAAGAATGCCGTGGAGGCCTTCGGGCTGAGCCAGGCCGCTCAGGACCGGCTGCGGGAGCGGCTGGGTCATTCCATCAAATTGTTGCGCGTGGCGCGGGCCTGGTCGCTGAAGGAATTGGCCGCAGTCACCCGCCTGAGCGTATCGCAGATCAGCGCCATCGAGCGGGGAACGAACCTGCCGAGTATTGAAAGCTTCCTGGCGATCTGCCGGGCGTTCGATAAGAAACCGTCAGAGGTCCTGGCGTCGATTGATTTCTGATCGGGGATATACTTATCTCGTGGCCACGGTCGATATCGCCAGCCTAAGTACCGACGAGCGGTTGCGGCTGCTGGAGGATCTTTGGGAGAGTCTCCGCAGTGCTCCAGAGCAGATCCCACTGACCAGCGCCCAGAGAGATGAGCTCGACCGGCGGCTGGACGATCTTGATCGCGAAGGACCGACGGGCATTCCCTGGGAAGAGGTTCTTAGCAACATTCGAAACCGCGGGCTGTGACGCCCATTGTCGTTCGCCCGGCGGCTGCGGCCGATATCGATGAGGCGTTTCTATGGTACGAGCGCCGCCGTCCTGGCCTCGGCGAGGAGTTCCTTGTGGCACTTCAGGCAGCGCTACAGGACATTGCCGCACGGCCCAGCCTGCATGCGGTGATCCATCGGAAAACTCGTCGGGCGTTGGTGCGGCGGTTCCCCTATGGAGTTTTCTATCGAATTTACGATGACGTCGTCGTCATTGTGGCTTGCATGCATGGCCAGCGTGATCCAAGGCGCTGGAGGTCCCGGACCTGATAACTTCAGCGGGGAACGAATCTGCCGAGCATCGAAAGCTTCCTGGCGATCTGCCGGGCGTTCGATAAGAAGCCGTCAGAGGTCCTGGCGTCGATTGATTTCTGATCGAGGCAACTTGTTCTGCTAGACTCCAGGGGAAATGAAAATCCCTATTCCCGCGATTGTAATTCCACTGGTTGTTCTGTTGCTCTATCTCTTTGTGCCGGGTCTCAAAGAGCGGCCTTGGACGGCATTGAGAGTCGCGGGCGGAATCCTCGCAATCGTCGGCTATATTCTGTTGGTTACCGCTCGAATACAGTTGGGCAAGTCGTTCGCCGTCACGGCGCAAGCGAAGGAACTCGTCACCCGCGGACTCTATTCGCGAATCCGCAATCCGATCTACGTCTTCGTGGACGTTATGTGGCTCGGCTTGGCCATCGCTCTGTCCTATTGGTTGTTTGTGCCTTTTCTGGGGTTGCTGGTCATGCACACTGTTCGGGCGCGGCAGGAGGCGAAGGTCCTGCAAGATAGGTTCGGACAGGCCTACCTCGATTACCGAAAGCAGACTTGGTTTTGATCCCGCGTGCGTTTCTTTGCTGACACTTCCGGAATGGTCGCCTCATCGTGGATGACGGCGTACCCGGAAACAATCCAGTTGACCTTGTAACCCGCAACGCGGATGATTGCCTCTTCCCGGCCCGCGCGACCCCGGTCGCTGAACGGTCTTCGCACCCGGCTGAGCGTATCGCAGATCAACGCCGTCGACCGGGGGAAGAATCTGCCTTCGGAGGTCCTGGAGTCGACTGATTTCTAAGACGGCCGCTTCACCGGCAGCTTGCGAAACTGGCTCCGAACGTGTTGAAATAGGAGGAGATCCACAGGAACGCACATAATGAAACAACGTCTGATCCTTCTAACTCTTTTCCTGAGCTTGACCGGGGCAACCTCCCTATGGGCCCATCACTCCCTGGCTGCCGAATTCGACCAGAAGAAGCCCATCACGCTGACCGGAACGCTCACCAAGCTCGACTGGCGGAATCCGCATGCCTGGATCTTCCTGGATGTGAAGAACGCCAGCGGCGCCGTGGAGAAATGGGAATGCGAGCTGGGTTCGCCCAATGCCATGACCCGTGCGGGCTTTACGCAGGATTCGGTAAAGGTAGGCGACGAACTGGTGCTGGACGGAATCCTGGCGAAAAAAGGCACCAACATCTGCAGCACCCGCACGGTGAAAGCCAAGGATGGCCGAACGGTGCTGAGCCAGACCGAAGGCGCCCGTTAGGACATCGCATATGAAAACCCGCCTGCTATTGGTTGCCGCCGCGTGTTTCGCGTCCGCCGTATTGATCACAGCCCAGGCGCCGCCGGCCGGTGCAGGTAAAGGCGCCGGAAAGGGCGGACCGGGCGCGGGCAAGGGCCGCGGCGGATATCAGCCGCCCGAAGGTCCCGCCCCGAAGACTCCCTGGGGAACGCTCGACCTGAACGGCGTCTGGGCCAGGCCCTATGTTCCCGATATCGAGCGCGCCAACGGCGGCCCGCTGCCCTACACCGAATGGGGCAAGAAGCAGTTCGACACCTACAACGCGGAGGAAGGCGATTACACCGGATCCTGCCTGCCGTTCGGACATTCGCGCGCGATGGGCTCGCCCGATCCCATTCAGATCATGCTGACGCCTACTTCCATGGCGTTCCTGTACGAGCAGAATTCCTGGTTCAAGGTGTTTCCCATCGACGGCCGTGCGCACAACCCCAAGAAAGTCCCGACCTGGTTCGGCGAATCGGTGGGCCACTGGGAGGGCGACACGATGGTGGTGGACACCACCAATTTCAATGGCTACACGCGGCTGGATACCAACGGGCATCCGCACAGCAACCAGCTCCACATGATCGAGAAGTTCACGCGCACGGATTTGGGCCACATCGCCTACGAAGTTACCTACGAGGATCCCAAGACCTACACCAAGCCCATCGTCCAGAAGCGCACCTTTACGCTGCGTCCCGACTGGGAGATCCAGGAATATTCCTGCGAAGAAAACAACCGGGGCCTATTCGAGGGCCGCATCAAAGTTCCGGATTATCAGAACTCGGCAAAATAGCCACGGAACATCTTCGTTCCGGCCAGCATCTGGAGAAACATGGCGCTCTTCCGAACCGTCGTTGTCGCTGTTTCCGCGCTGCTTGCGGCAGGAACACTTCTCCTAGCCCAGACCAGGCAAGTGTCGCTTGTGCTGGTGGATCGCGATGGCCGCAGGACGCCGATCGGTTTTCTTCCGGCTACCACCTTCGCGCCCCGGGTTTCCCCGGACGGAAAACGCATCGCCTACGACAGCGAAGGGAAAATCTGGATCGCCGAGCTTTCCAATCTCGCTGCTCCCCGCCAGCTGACGGACGTACGCACCGATTACTACCCGATGTGGTCGGCCGCGGGGGATCAGGTCGTATTCACCGCCGATGAAAAGGATCAGCAGGCGCTGTACATACGGCGTTCCGACGGCACGGGAGCGGTCGAACGGCTGGCCACGGGCCGCGCTCCTGAATCGTGGTCCAGGCCGAACCAGATGCTCAGCTTCATCGAGCTGAGCAATTACTACAGCATCTGGACGTATTCGCTGAAGGAGAAGAAGGCGACCCCTCTGTTCGATACGCCGGGAGTGACGCAGCACAGCAGCCGGTTTTCACCGGACGGGAAATGGATCGCGTACACGTCCATTGAAACCGGCCGGTTTGAGGTGTTCGTGCAGCCGTTTCCGCCGACAGGGGTGAAGTATCAGGTCAGCCGCCAAGGCGGAGGACACGCGCTGTGGTCTCTGGACGGTAAAGAGATCTTCTTCGATAACAACCGGCAATTGTTCGCCGTGAGTTTGCAAACCGCCGGGACCTTTTCCGCGGGAGTGCCTGTGCCGCTGCCGATCCAGGGATTCCTTCAAGGGAACGCGCGCCGTCAGTTTGATCTGATGCCGGATGGCAAACAATTCCTGATGATGTTCCCCTAGCGTCCGCGCTAGTGGTGATGATTTTTTTCGGCGTTCTGCATGTCCATCGTATAGTCTCGATGAACCTTGGCATGCTTGCGCTTGGCGCCGCTCAGGTTGGATTCGCGAATGTTCTCCGAACTTACGGCGAAGGAGGACAGCAGCTGCTCCAGGCGCGCGCTTTGGCAGGCCGGGCAGGTGGCCGCGGTCTTCAGAACCAGCGCCTCGAAGTTCTCTCCGCAATCCAGACAGCGAAAGTCGTATAACGGCATAGCAATCCTTGTATTTAGTCTACCTCGGCATGCTAGACTCCCTCGAGGAGGCTCCATTGATGCACAAGGGGATGAGAAAGCTGTATTCGCTGTGCGTGGTTTTCGCCGCATTCGCCGGGTTGTGGATGCTGCAGGCCCAGGAAAAGCAGAACCCGAATTTCACGGGCGGAAATGTGACCAAGCTGGATGAGGGCACCAAGGCGACCATCGCCCACTTCCGCTTCGATCCGGGCGCGCGGACCAAATGGCATAGCCACGAAGGCGGCCAGATCATCCTGGTGGAAGAGGGCGTCGCCCACACC
>DATIRX010000148.1:0-16893 GCA_035469225.1 Bryobacteraceae bacterium | reverse complement strand
CGGCGATCTTCGCGACCCAGCCGGTGCTGCCGCCCAGGTTCGTCGACTGGATGGCGCCCTGCAGGTGCAGATCCAGCGAACTGGTCTGGCCGCCGGCGAATATATTCCCGGTCGTATCGACGGCGATGGCATTCGACTGGTCCGCGCCCGTGCCCCCATAGAACGTGGAAAACTTAAGCCCGCTTCCCAGAGAATTAAGCTCGGAAACGAAGGCGTCGTAAAAACCGTTGAATCCGGTTTGCACGCCGCCGACGACAGGAAATCCGGCGGACGATGTATAGCCGGTCACGTACAGGTTTCCCCCGGAATCGAGGGCGGCGCCACTGGCCCAATCGAAACTGGATCCTCCCAGATATGTGCTGTAAACCACGGCCCCCGCGGGACTAAGCTTGGTCGCGAAGGCATCCTGTACGCCGGTGAACGCGGTTTGGAACGCTCCGCTGGTCACGGGAAAATTGGTCGAGTTGGTGACGCCTACAACGTACGCCGCGCCCGTCGAATCGACGGCAATCGCATTGGCCTGTTCGGGTGAACCCACCTGTCCGCCGTTTCCTCCCAAATAGGTGCTGTAAACAAGCTGCGGGGTGGTCGAGATCTTGGCGACGAACGCATCCTGGCTGCCGCCATTCGATGCCTGGAGCGGGACGGCCAGAGGGAAATTCACCGAGGACGTGCCACCAGCCACATAGATGTTGTTGGCAGAATCCACCGCAATACCCCCAGCGTGTTCTTCGTTGGAGCCGCCCAGGTAGGTGCTGAACGAAATCGCCCCGGCAGGCGTCAGCTTTGTTACGAACACATCGGTTTTGCCGGCCAGCACGGCTTGCACGGGGCTGGACAGCGGGAAATCGCTGGACTGCGTGTCGCCCGCGAGGTACGCATTACCGGCGCTATCCAGGTCGATGGCGGTCGCGGCGTCGAAGGCGGTCCCCCCAAGATACGTGCTGTACACCAGCAGATTTCCAACTGCATTCAGCTTCAGGGCGAACGCGTCCCGGGTGCCCCCCAGAGTGGGACGGAGAGACGACACCAGCGGAAAATCAGTGGATGCCGTAGATCCGGCCAGATAGACCTGCCCCAAGAAATCGACGGCAATTGCCGCGGCGCGATCATCGTTGCGCCCGCCGATATAGGTGGCATAGAGCAGCGAGTTGCCGGCGGCATTCAGTTTGAACAGGAAAGCGTCCACGCCTCCGCGGTCCACCGCCTGAATCGCATTGGACACCGGGAAGTCGATTGCCTCGGTCCATCCGGCGGCGTAAAGATTGCCTGACGAATCCACGGCCAGAGCCGTGATGGCGCTCTGCGCGGTCCCCCCGATGTACGTTGCGTAAGAAATCACGGGATCAATCACCAGAGGCTGGGAGAGATCATAATCTTCCATCTCGAAGGCGACCGTGTGGCCGCCGGCCAGGATCTGGTAACGTGCCCCCACCGGATGCCGCACGCCATCTGAGGATTCCTGATAGGCAACCGGGGCGTGATCGCGCAGTTCCAGCGCTCCTGAGCGAATCACCAGGTCGCCACGGGCATCCATCCGGACACTATCGGCGCCGGCGTATTCCAGGCGAATCCTGTGAGGATCGCCGCCGGGCACGATCCGGAATTCGGACTTGAACTGATGATCTTTTCCGCTGTACGTCATATCGATTCCGGGATAAAGACCCCGGTAGACAATACCCTGATACGTAGGGACGCCGGTGTGCCATGCGCCCGGATCGCTACCGATCAGGAAATTCGCGCGTCCTGCCAGGGTGTCCCCGCCTTCCACGCTGACGGTGGAATTGGCGCCGGCAAATCGCACGCGAATCTCCCTCCCGTGACTCTCAAAGATCGCGAAGTCCCCCGCGAACCCGGCGCGCAAGTCGCCTATCTGCGCCGTGTAGCGAAGCACGGCGTCCGTCTGTCCGGCGTTCGGGACAAAGAATATGGGAAGCGAGGGTGTCGAGTCCCCGGGAAAGGCTGCCAGTCTTGGCGCGACGGCCATGAGGAACAGCGTGCCGATGTGCGAAGCGGTAATGTTGCGCATGTTTCTGCCAAAAATATTTCGGCGAAACATCGTCGCTTGTACATATACTGCAATTTTGAGGAGAGATACCCCTGCGAAGGAAGGCTGATAAACCGGAATACTTACATGCCCACGTAGCGGGCGTAAAGGCTACGGGCGACGGCCGGATCCGTGGTGCCCTTGATAATGGCGCGGCCATCCGGAAACACGGTGAGCTCGTAGGAATCGATGCTGGCGCGCACGGCGAAATCGTTGGCCCGCACGTCCGCCAGCGGCGCCAGGCGGCGAGCCAAATCGGCCAGATCGATGGGGCGAAAGCGTTCATGAATCTGGACGGCGTTGCGGCCGCACAAGCTGATGGGAGCACGGCGCCGGTCATCCAGATGAACGAAATCATGCCGCGCGCAGCAGGGGCAATCGGGATCGCGTGCGGGCGGCGCGGTCTGGCGAATCTCTCCGGACCACGTGTCTATGGTGGTCAGGCGGGCCGTGAGCGACTCCGCCCCCAGACCGAGGATTTTCAGCGCATCGCCGCATGCCAGCGAAGCGATGGCCGCCGTCACCGGAGCCAGCACGCCATCGGTCTCGCAAGTAGGCTGAATGCCTTGAGAAGGGGGCTCAGGGTACACGCATCGCAGGCACGCGGTGCGGCCCGGCACAATTGCGAGTTTCAATCCATAGCTGCCCACGGCGGCGGCGTAGATCCACGGGATGCCGGCGCGGACAGCATAGTCGTTGATCAGGAAACGAACCTCGAAATTATCGGATCCATCCAGAATGAGCCCGACGCCTTCCAGCAGATCGTCGCAATTGGCGGGCGTCAGGTCGGCCACCAGTGGCTCGAGCGTCACCTCGGAATTCACCCGCGCCAGGCGGCGGGCGGCCGCGACGGCCTTGGGCAGGCCTTCGGCCGCGTCGGATTCTTCGAACAGAAACTGGCGCTGGAGGTTGCTCCACTCGACGAAATCGCGATCGATGAGGCGCACGCGGCCCGCGCCGGCGCGCACCAGGATCTCGGCTTCGACGGTGCCCAGGGCGCCGCAGCCCACCACGGCCACGGAGGCTGCGCGGATCCGCTCCTGCCCCGCGGCGCCCAACGGGGCAAAACGGATCTGTCGCGAGTAACGGGACTCCGCCGGATGCGTCATAGAGAGGGGGCTGCCTGAGTTGTCTTCCCAGTGCCGGTTCGGATGGTAGACATTTGGATGTTAACCAATCCGATCTTAACAACGAAAGGTGCGATATCATTGGGGGACGTGCGATTGCGGATGCTTGTCGCGCTACTCGCCGGCTTGTCTCCCGCGTTCGGCCAGGATACGCTCGCGGCCCGCTGGGAAGGGCGGACCGTTTCGCGCATCGAATTCGACCCCCCGCAGCAGCCCCTCCCGGGGGAGGAGCTGAACCGCCTTCTGCCTCTCAAGGCCGGAGATACGCTCCGCCTGGACGAGGTGCGCGACGCGATCCGGAAGCTGTACGCCACCGGCCGGTATTCCGACATTTCGATCCAAGCCGACGCGGACGGGGCGGGCGTGGCGCTGCGCATTTCCACGGAACTGAATTACTTCATCAGCGGAGTAAATATTTCCGGCGAGGCTGAACCTCCCAACCGCAACCAGCTGATCACGGCATCCAAGCTGGAGCTGGGCGGATTGTTCATGGAAGCAGACCTGGATCAGGCAGTGAACAATTTTCAGGATAAGCTGCGGGTGAATGGCTTCTATAACGCGGGGGTCCAGCGCCGCGTGGATCTGCGCGCTGAAACCTCCGAGGCCAACATCTATTTCGAGATCGTCACCGGGGCCCGGGCACACTTCGATGGCGTCCAACTGGCGGGGCAGCTGGACCGCCCCGAGAAATCCGTGATCAAGGGCACTGGATGGCATCGCGGCCTGGGCTTCATCTGGCTTCCAGGGTGGCGCGAGGTGAACGAAAACCGCGTCCAGACGGGGATCGAGCGCCTGCGGAAGGATTTTCAAAAGGGCGACCGGCTGGAAGCCAAGGTCACCCTCGACAAGCTGGATTATCATCCCGCCAGCAACACCGTCACTCCGTATCTGTCGATTGACAGCGGTCCCATTGTGGAGGTGCGCACGACGGGAACCAACACCAAGGCCACAGGCTGGCGTCGTAGCGTGAGCTGGATCCCGCTTCCAGGATTGTGGGGCGGGACCGAGGTTTCCGGAAGCCGCCTGCGGGAACTGGTGCCGATTTACCAGGAGCGCACGGTGGATCGCAGCCTGCTGGTGGAAGGCCAGCGGAACCTGTTGGAATACTTCCGCTCCAAGGGTTATTTCGACGTGCAAGTGGATTTCGTGCAAAGCGACCCGGAGGCGAACCGCTCGTTGATCGAGTACCACATCATGCGTGGGACCCGCCACAAACTCAAACATATCGAGATCACCGGCAATCGTTATTTCGATGCCGCGACCTTGCGCGAGCGGATGTATGTGCAAACCGCCAGTTTTCTGCGGCGGCGGTACGGAAGCTATTCGGAACGGCTGCTTGCGCAGGATCAGGAAAATATCGCCAATCTGTACCGGGCTAACGGCTTTCCCGATGTGATGGTTACGCACCCGCCGATCCAGGATGATTACCGGGGCCAGCACGGCAACCTGGCGGTAGAGATTCAGGTAAACGAAGGTACGCAGTGGCTGGTGAGCCAGCTTACCATCGAAGGCGTTTCAGCCCAGGACGAAGAGTATCTGCGCTCGAATCTGCGGTCCACCGAGGGGCAACCGTATAGCGCGGCCAACATCGCGGCGGATCGCGACACGGTTCTGAGTTCTCTCTATAACGATGGCTATCCCGAGGCCCAGTTTGAGAGCAGTCAGGAGGCCGCGCTCGCGCCCAACCGGATGAATGTTCACTTCCGGGTGACGCCCGGGGAGCGGCAATACGTGAGGGGCACCTTGGTGCGCGGCCTGGAAACCACCAAGCCGACGCTGGTGGCCAGCCGGATTGCCATGGCGCCAGGCGATCCCATTTCACAAAGTCGCATCGCCCAGAGCCAGCAGAAGCTGTACGACCTGGGCATTTTCGCCAAGGTGCAGACAGCCCTGCAGAACCCCGACGGCCAGGAGGAACGAAAATACGTCCTGTTTCACCTGGATGAGGCGCGTAAGTATTCCGTCAACTTCGGTATCGGCGCGGAACTGGCGCGGATCGGCGGGGGCACCACCACATTTGATTCCCCCGCCGGAGCCACCGGATTCAGCCCGCGCCTGTCGGTCGGTGTCAGCCGGCTCAATTTTCTGGGGTTGGGCCACACGGTCGGCTTGCAGGGGCTGGTTTCCACGCTGCGCCAGAGGGCTCTGCTCAACTACGTGGCGCCACAGTTCAAGGGACACGAAAACCTGGCTCTGACGCTGTCGGGACTGTTTGACGATTCCAAGGACGTGCGAACATTCGCCGCCCGGCGCTGGGAAGGAACAGTGCAGATGGCCCAGAGACTTTCGCGCGCCAATTCGTTTCAATACCGCTATACGTTCCGGCGGGTCACTCTGGATCCGAACTCCCTCCAGATCACACCAGGCGCGATTCCCTTGCTGTCCCAACCGGTTCGTGTGGGATTGATCGGAGGTTCTTTCGTTCAGGACCGCCGGGACGATCCGGTCAACTCGCGTCGAGGAATCCTGAACACGGCGGATTTGGCCTACGCCTGGAGAGGCTTCGGCTCGGAGACGACCTTCACGCGGCTATTGCTTCGAAACGCGACCTATCATCCCATCAATCGCGACATTGTGATTGCCCGAACTCTCCAGCTCGGCTATATTCAACGCTTCGGCGGCCTTCCGGCAATGCCCCTCTCGGAGCGGTTCTTCTCCGGTGGCGCTTCCACTCAGCGCGCGTTTCCTGATAATCAGGCGGGCCCGCGGGATACGTTGACGGGTTTTCCCATTGGCGGCAGCGCCCTCTTGTTTCATTCCACCGAACTTCGGTTTCCCCTGATTGGGGACAACGTCGGCGGCGTACTGTTTCACGACATGGGCAACGTCTATTCGGGCGTGACCTCCGTCAGTTTTCGTTTCCATCAGCGAGACCTGCAAGACTTTGACTATATGGTGCATAGCATCGGTTTTGGAATCCGGATCCGGACGCCGGTGGGCCCCATCCGGGGCGATTTCAGCTTCAGCCCGAACGCGCCGCGGTTCTTCGGTTTCAACGGCACCCGGGACGATCTGCTGAAGGTGCCTCCCTCGCAACCGCTGTGCTCACTACAGGCGCCCTCGCCGATGTGTTCCAACCAGCGGATCAACTGGTTTCAATTCCATTTCTCTCTGGGGCAGACCTTCTGACTATGCTGACCCGCTGTTTAGTCATCGTGGCGCTGGGTGGTCCGGCCTTTGCCTGGGCCGACACGCTGGATCGCATTGCGGTGACGGTGGGCAAGGAAGTCATCACAGAAAGCCAGATCATGCTGGATCTGGAAGTTGCAGCGTTCCTGGATCATAAGGCGGTGGATTTAAGCGCGGCGGCAAAGCGTCAGTCGGCGGAACGCCTGGTGGATCAGGTGTTGATCCTGCGGGAAGCCAGTGACAGCCACGTGACGCTGCCGTCGACCGAAGCGGCCAAGGGCCTGGTGGCACCGTATGCCTCCCAGAGCGGATACCAGGCTGAACTGAAACGCTACGGTATTTCCGAGGCCGACCTGGCGGAACATCTTCTGGCCGGTTTGCGCACGCTGGCCTTCACCAACCTGCGCTTCCGGCCGGACGTCGTGGTTTCCGCCGAAGAGGTTCAAGGCTACTACGACAAACTGGTCAAGCAGCCCGCTTCAGCCGCAGCGATCATTCCTTCTTTGGAGGACAGCCGCGAGCAGATCGAAAAGATTCTTTCAGAGCAGAAGATGCTGGAAGCACTGGATCAGTGGCTGGTCATGGCCCGCAGCGCGGCGCGCGTACAATACCGGGAAAAGGTCTTCCAATGAGGCGCTTGAGACGAATTGCTCTGTGGACCCTGGCGGCGCTGGCCGCCCTGTTGATCCTGGCATCGATCGCCGGCATATTGATCGTGCGCAGCGATCGTTTTCACCAGTACATCCAGCGGCGCATTGTGGAAGAGGCGGAGCGCGCGACGGGAGGACGGGTCGAGCTGGGCGGTTTCTCGTTCGACGTGCATAATCTGACCGCCGAGGTCCATGGGTTCGTTTTGCACGGCAAGGAATCTGCCGCCGAACCGCCCCTGGTAAGCGTCGCTTCGGCGACCCTGGGTTTGCGGATCATCTCCGTGCTGGAGAAGAAGATAGATCTGGCGTCCCTGCGAGTGGAGAAGCCCCAGGCATACTTTGTCGTGTACCCCGACGGATCCACGAATTTCCCCGGACCGCGCGCCCGGCCCGGAAAGATCTGGTCGGAAGAACTGTTGAACCTGAAGATCGGCACCTATGAAATCGTCGATGGGCTGGTGGAGTACGACGGCCGGCGGATCCCTCTGCATTTAAAGGGAGAACATCTGCGGGCGCGAATGACCTATGAAGCCGGCGGACCGTCGTATCGGGGGCAAGTATCCTCAGACGGGCTGCAGGTGACGGCCGAAGGATACGGCCCCATTGAAACCAGCATGAACGCGGATTTCGTGATCGAGAAAGCGCGCCTGGGATTGCCGCGCGTGCACGTGGCGACCAAGGAATCCTCCGCAGACCTTAGCGGAACGCTGGGAGATCCAAGTGCGCCCCACGGCACGTTCGCGATGAAGGCCCAGGCGTCCGTGCGGGAAGCGGTGAGAATCTTCCAATTGCCGCTGGAGCCGACCGGCTCGGCGTCGTTCGACGGCCAGGTGACCGTGGCCTTCTCGGATCCGTTTGTGTCCAGCATGCGTGGACGAGTGATCGCCCGCGGCATGGGTTATAAGCAAGACGGCGTAAAGATCGAGGACGCCGAGGTGCGCGGGGAACTGCAGATTACGAGGGATCAGGTGACGTTGCAGCAGATGACGGGTAAAGTGCTGGGCGCCAACGTAGCAGGTCAGGCGAATCTGGACCACGGCCGCCAGTTCCACGTGGACGGGACCATCGACGGGCTCGATCTGCGACGGGCAGCCGCCATCCTCACAGACCGGCCGGTGGCCTGGAGCGGGACCATGGCTGGCACGTTCGCTACTGATGCGACCATAGGCCAGCGGGTCACCATCGCCCGCGCGAATCTGGGCATCGTACCTGCCGCGGGCGGCGCGCCGGCCGAAGGTCACCTGGATGTGGTGTATGACCAGGCGGCTGGGACCGTGGCGCTGGGGTCATCCTCATTCGCGACGCCTGCCACACGCCTGGAAGTCGCGGGAACGCTGGGAAAGATGCTGCAGGTCCGCCTGCAATCGACGGATCTGAAGGATCTGCTTCCGGCGCTGGCGATGGCGGAGCAAAATCCGCCCACCGAGATCCCGTTGAAACTGCGCAATGGCAGCGCGACGGCGGAAGGGGCGGTGACCGGATCACTGGACAATCCGCGCTTCGTAGGTCAAGTGACGGTCAGCAACGGCGAGATGCAAGGCTACGGATTCGAGCGCTTCAGCGGCGATATCGATGCGACCCGTACGGAAATCAAGGGCGCGCGGCTGGCGATCTCGCACGGCGCGATGAGCGTGACCGGATCGGCCGGCGTGGCCGCTCGCGGGGGAAGTTTTGAGGATCCGGCGGTGACCGGACAGTTTGAGGTACGCAACGCGTCCGTAGGGGACCTGTTGAAAGAGGCCGGCAGCACCGCGGCGGTGACGGGAACAGGCTCGGCCAGTGTGCGCCTGGCGGGAACCGCACGGCGTCCCGAACTCGACGTGACGCTGGATATTCAACGGCCCTCGGGTTTCGGCGAGCAGCTCGATCGGGTACGTGCCGATGCGCATTACCGGCCGGGAGAGCTGGACATCGCCAACGGCATCGCCAACGACGGAAATTCCGAGCTGCGATTCAGCGGGACCTACCGGCACCCCGAAGGCAATCTCAAATCAGGCGACGTCAGTTTCGACCTGACCGGCCAGAATGTGACCGCGTCCCGGATGGAACACGTAGCCAGGTTTTCGCCCCCCGTCGACGGACTGCTCAACGGACGGTTGCGCGGAACCGGCAAGGTCGCGAACGGAACTTTCGAGCTCACCGGAGCCACGGCGAATCTGAGCGCTCAACGGGTCACGGTCTCCGGGGAAACCATCGGGGACGTGACCGTCACGGCGGATACGAACGGGAACGAGATGACCGTCCAGGCCGCCGGGAACGTTCGGGAATCCAAGATGCAGGCCAACGGCAAGTGGCGGCTGGAAGGCGACGCTCCGGGGGAAGCCAGCATACGGTTTTCGCGCATCAGCCTGAATTCCGTGCAGGACCTGGTGATGCTGGGGCGCACCGAAAATCGGCCCGCCGGACCTCCTTTCGAGGGCTTCGTCGAGGGCGGCGCTACGGTCACGCTCGCGCTGCGGAAGCCGGAAGCCTTTCGCGCCAAGGTCACTTTGGACACGGTCCAGATCAATCCGCGACCCAGCCAGACACTGCCGCTAAACGTTCAGCAGCAGGACGTGATCCTGAAGAACAGCCGGCCGCTGGTGGTGGACATTACCAATGATCGGGCGCAGCTCAGCCCGGCCCAGTTTACCGGACGCGAAACCAATATCTCAGCGGAGGGCTCGCTCCCGTTCCGTAGTGGCGCCGGAGCGGATTTCTCCCTGCGGGGGAACATTAATCTTGTGATTCTTCAGTTGATCAATCCGGAACTGGTGGCCAAGGGCGTGGCGAATCTGCAGGTGTCGGTCCGTGGCAATCTGCAGGATCCCAACGTGAACGGCCGCCTGCAATTGAGCAAAGCTTCTCTGTATTACGGCGATCTCCCATACGCGGTGGACAATGCGGAAGGGTCGATCGTATTTGACCGGAACCGCGCCACCATTGAGAAGCTGACGGCGGAGGCCAACGGGGGCACCATCAATTTCACGGGCAGTATGGATTTCGGTTCAGCGCTCAATTCCGGAACATCGCTGGTTTACCGCCTGCAAGCCGAGGCGCGCCGGGTGCGAGTGCGATTGCCGCAGGACCTGAGTGTAACCTTTGACGCCAGCCTGAGGCTGACCGGAGCCTCCGACGCGAGCACGGTTTCCGGGTCGGTAACGCTCAACCGCGCTTCCCTGGCCGTGCGCAGCGACTTGTTTCAGTTGCTGGCGCAGTCTTCCGCGCCCATTCCCTCGCCTGCGACTCCCAATGAGTATTTGCGCGGCATGCGGCTGGATGTGCGCATCCAAAGCGCCTCCAGCTTCCAGATGGAGACGTCGCTGACCCGCGATGTGGAAGCGGAAGTGGATCTGCGGATGCGCGGCACTGCCCTCCAGCCGGTCTTGCTGGGCACGGTTTCGGTCAATCAGGGCGAAGTGCAATTCCTCGGCACCCGCTACACCATCAATCGCGCCGATATCCGATTCCTGAACCCGGTAAAGATCGAACCGACCGTGGACATGGATCTGGAGACCAGGGCGCGGGGCGTCACCGTGAACATGACTTTTTCGGGAACACTGAGCCATCTCAATGTGAACTATAGTTCCGACCCGCCCTTGCAACAGTCCGAGATCATCGCCTTGCTGACCGCCGGGAGGGATCCCTCGCTGGCGTCCAGTCAGAACGCGCCGGGCGTTCCGGCGGGAGGCGGAAGCACCTTCGCCGAAGCGGGCACGGGACTGGTGGGGCAGGCGCTCAACGCACAGCTCAACAGCGGGCTACAGCGATTCTTCGGGTCCACCCGGGTAAAGATCGATCCCACGCTGACGGGTGTCGAGAACCTGCCGCAAGCGCGGTTGACATGGGAGCAACAGGTGTCGAAGGACATCACGCTGACCTACATCACCAACCTAAACCGCACGCAGGAGCAACTCGTCCGGATCCAGTGGGATTTGGATAAGAATTGGTCGGCGGTGGCGGTGCGCGATGCGAACGGACTCTTCGGCATCGATTTCCAGTTTCGCAAGAGATTCAAGTAGCCTTGTGGCCCAGGTGAAGAGCCACGGCGCCGCCGGTCATGCGCTCGAACTCGACGGGCGAGAATCCGGCATGCTGCATCTCGGAGGCCAGCGCCTCGGCCCCGGGGAACTTGCGGATGGATTCGGGCAGATACGAATAGGCGTCGGGAGATCCCGAAATCATTCCACCAATGGCGGGCAGCACGCGGGTGGAAAAGAAACCGTACAGGGCGGCGAACGCGCGGTTCGGGGGTTGGGAGAATTCCAGGATCGCGGCCACACCGCCGGGTTTCAACACGCGCAACATTTCCTTCAACCCGCGTTGGTAGTTCGCCAGATTGCGGAATCCGAAGGCCACCGTGATCAAGTCGAGCGAGTCGCCGGCAAGGGGCAGTGCCAGGGCGTCCGCTTCGAATACCGGGCTGCGGAATCCGCGAGCCGCTATCTTGCGGCGCGCTTCTATCAGCATGGGATGGCAGAAATCGCTGGCCAGTACAGGCCGGCGATCGAGAGCCGGACCCAGCCGATGAGTCTCCAGCGCCAGCACGACGTCGCCCGTGCCGCAGCATAAATCGAGCACGCGAGCATCCGGACGATCCAGAATGTCCCTGACGCGAGCGACGGTGCGCGCGCGCCAGCGCTTGTCCAGATTGAACGACAGCAGATGGTTCAGCAGGTCATAGCGCGGAGCGATGCGGCCGAACATCCCGCGCACCCATCGCGCCGCGGCCTGTTCATCGCTTGTGCCACCGGGAGAGGTGCCGCGGGGCGTGGTCCCGGTCATGCCAGCGCCGCTTGGATGGATCCCAGCACCAGGTTGTCGTCGACGCCGGACACGATGGCGACCTCGCCTATCTTTGTCGGGAGCACGAAGTGCACCTTGCCTTGAACCGTTTTCTTGTCGCTGCGGAGGCGCGCGGCCAGGCGCTCGGCCTGGATGCCTTCGAGTGAGGGAATCGGCCCGTATTTGGAGACGACGCCGTGGATGGAGGCGGCTTCGGACGCGGCCAGCCGTCCGGTTCTCTCGGCCAGAATGGTCGCGGCGCGCATCCCCCAGGCGATGGCTTCGCCATGCAGGAAGCGCTCATAGCGCGTCTCGGCTTCGAGCGAATGGCCGAACGTGTGGCCGAAATTGAGAATGCGGCGCAGGTCGCCTTCGCGCTCATCGGCGGTGACCACTTCGGCTTTGATCCGGACGGCAGCGGCGATGATGCGTTCGAGCGTGGCGGGTTCCTGGGCCAGAACCGCAGGGGCGCACTGATCCATCACGGCGAACAACTCGGGGTCGCGGATCACGCCGCACTTGACGATTTCGTACAGTCCCGCCCGATACTCGCGCTCGGGCAGTGTCGCCAGCACCTCGGGATCGATCAGCACGGCGAGGGGCTGATGAAAGCTGCCCAGCAGATTCTTGCCGGACACCAGATTGACTCCGGTCTTGCCGCCGACGGCGGCATCCACCTGCGCCAGCAGCGTAGTGGGAACCTGAATCACCGGAATGCCGCGCATGAAGACGGCTGCCAGGAATCCGGCCACGTCGCCCACAATGCCGCCGCCGAAAGCGATCACCACGCTGGAGCGGTCGGCGCCGCCTTCGATCATTTTTTCGGCCAGCGCCTCCAGTTGCGAGAGACGCTTGTTGGGCTCGCCTCCGGGAAAAAAGAGAACTTTGTGCTTGTGAGCTTCAATGGCCCGGTGGAGGCTTTTGCCGTGCAGCTTGAATACGTCCGCGGTGGTGACGACGAACGCCGTTCCGGCAGCGGAGGGCAGAAACTCACCCACGCGCGCCAGCGAGCCGCGCTCGACGATCGCGTCATAGGCGCGCTGCGGCGTTTGCACGCGAAAGCTGGGCATATACGTTCGTTGTACCATGGGCCTGTTGCTTCCACGAAAAGGCTCACCGGTCTTTTTTCTGCTCCTTCTGGCTGTGCCGCTGGCCGAGGCGCATCCGTCCACGGTCCTGTGGGCGGGGCCGGCGATCTTGGTGGCCGCTATCGCCATCGCCTGGGCCGCGGAGTCCGCCCAGTTCTTCATCGCGCAGGGATTTGCGCTCGCCATTCTGGCGTGGCTCCAGACGCTTCCCGAGTTTGCAGTGGAGGCGGTCCTCGCGTGGCACCAGCAGGTTCAGTTTCTGCTGGCGAACCTGACCGGCGCATTGCGGCTGCTTACCGGCTTCGGCTGGCCGGTGATTTATTTCACGGCCGCCATGTTCCATCGAAAACGAGGCGCCGGACCGCTTCGAGTTATCTGCCTGGAGGAGCACCACGCGGTGGAAGTATTGGGCTTGGCCGCGCCGCTGTTGTATGTGGGTGTGATCGTGTGGAAGGGCTCGCTCACCATCTATGACGGCGTGGTGCTGATCCTGCTGTACGCCACCTATCTGCTGCTGCTCAGCCGGATGCCGCCGGAAGATCCCGAAACCATCGAGGACCTGGAAGCGATTCCCCGCAAGATCGTGACATCGCCCCGGGGCCGCAGGATCGCCATCATCACGGGCTTGTTCGTGTTTGGCGGGATTCTCATCTACGCCTCCGCGGAACCGTTCCTGGCCAGCTTGCTGGCGCTGTCGGCCGCCGCCGGAATCCCGGCCTTTGTATTCATTCAGTGGGTGGCGCCGGTGGTCTCCGAGTTCCCGGAGATGGCGTCCACGTTTTACTGGGCGCGCTCTGTGGAGCGAGCGCCCATGGCGCTGATGAATATGGTCTCCAGCAACATCAATCAGTGGACGCTGCTGACGGCGATGTTGCCGATTGTGCTCTCCCTCAGCGCGGGGGGCGTGACCCCCATCGTGTTCGACCCGGAACAGAGGATCGAGCTGCTGCTTACGCTGGGACAGGCCGTGGTCGGGATGATCTTTCTGATGAACATGCAGCTGGCCTGGTACGAGGCTGCGGTCATGTTCGTGTTTTTCTGGATCCCGTTTGTACATCCGTCCTGGGCCAAGCCGGTGACGGTGTTATATTTCGCCTGGGCCGCCGTGGAGATCGTCCGCATGCTTTTGGGGCAACGGAAGGTGCTGGCGCCGGTGCGGTTCGCCCGCATCTGGAAGGAACACATCAGGCGCTAGGAGACGGGCGAGGCATGCCTCGCCCCCTACGATCCGTCTTGTAGGGGCCGGGCATGCCCGGCCCGCGATAATTTCTGTTCCAGATCCTGTTTCACGCCGGGCCATTCCGAATCCAGGATGCTGAAGTACACCGAATCGCGCAGGCGGCCGCTCCAGGTGATCACGTGCTGGCGCAGGATGCCTTCTTCTTGCGCGCCGATCCGGCGGATCGCGTTTCGCGAGCGCTGGTTCAATACGTCGGTCTTCAGCTCCACGCGAATGCACCCCAGGGTTTCGAAGGCGTGCCGCAGCATCAGATACTTGGCTTCGGTGTTTACGGCGGTGCGCCGCCAGGGCGCAGCGATCCACGTCGCCCCGATCTCAACCCGGCGGTTCGGGACGTCGATGTTCATATAGCGCGTACTTCCGATGACTTGCCCGGAGGCCACGTGTACCGTCGCGAACGGCAGGGCGGTTCCGGCTTTCTGGGCATCCAGCGCGGTCTGGATGTAGGCGGCCATCTCGCCCGGCGTCGTGACGCGATACGGAATCAGCTCCCATAGCGCGGGATCCAGTCCGATCGCGCAGAGAGCCGCATGATGCGTGTGCGCCAGGGGTTCCAGGCGAACCGTACGGCCTTCGAGGGTGACGGGTTGCGGAATCAAACGCCGGCCATCTTGAACCAGGCGAGCATCTTCTTCCAGGCGTCTTCCGCATCGTCTTTCTTATAGCTGGGGCGGTAGTCGGCGTTGAAACCGTGCTCGGCCTGCGGGTAGACGATGATCTGCGACGGGTCGTCGATCACCTTCAGAGACGCGCGCATGCGCTCGATGGATTCGGCGGAAATGCCGGTATCCTTGCCGCCGTAGAAACCGATGACCGGGGCCTTCAGCCCGCCCACGTAGTCGATCGGATTCTTGGGAGTCATGGCGTTCCTGTCTCCCTCCAGCCGTCCGTACCAGGCCGCGCCTGCCAGGAGCTTGGGATTATGGGTCGCGTACATCCAGACGATGCGCCCGCCCCAGCAGAATCCGGTGATCGCCAGCCGTTCGGGGCTTCCGCCGTTCTTGCCGGCCCAGGCCGCGGTGGAATCCAAATCGCTCATCACCTGGCTGTCGGGCACCTTGGACACCACGGTGTTGATGATCTCCTGAATATTCTCGATCTTGGAAACGTCGCCCTGGCGTGCGAACATCTCCGGGGCGATCGCCATATAACCCGACTTGGCCAGGCGCCGGCACAGGTCTTTAATGTGCTCGTGGACGCCGAAAATCTCCTGCACCACCAGGATCGTCGGAAACTTGCCGCCGCCGCTGGGGCGCGCGCGATAGGCGGGGATCATTTTCCCGTCGGCCATGGGGATTTGGACTTCCCCGGCGGTGAGCCCCTTGGTATCGGTGGTGATGGTTTGCGCCCCGATCGGATGAACGGCCAGGGCGAAGCCCACGGCCAGCTTGTTCACCAGAAAATCGCGGCGGTTCTCCGGTAGAACGTCACGGAGAAGGCTCTTCAGATCAGATGTGGCCATGGCGCTATTGTACCGAGCGGAAGCGCTGGAAGCCGCACGCTATCATGGATGTTTGGCCGCGCCGCAGTCTCAGAAAACCCGTTGGATTGCTCTCGTTCTGATCAATCTTGCGTCGCTCGCACTCCTGGTTTGGGCGCTTCGCGACGTCACTTTTGGCGATCTCAAAGAAGACCTTGCCACCATCGACTACGCTTGGGTGGTTTTCGCCGTCGCGATCGAGGTAGGCGTATACCTGTTCCAGGCAGTGCGCTGGCGGCTGGTGTTCCGCCCGGTGGTTTCCCTGAGCTTCCGGCGGACCGCGCGCGCCATTTTTGTGGGGCTGTTTTGCAGCGAGGTGATGCCGTTTCGCGGGGGCGAAGCCGTCCGCTGCTTCCTGGTAACCCGCTGGACTAAGCTGCCATTTTCCGTTTCCATGGCCAGCGTACTCATTGAGCGCGTGTTCGACGGACTGTGGTTATGGCTGGGGCTGTGGCTGTCCTTGCGGTATGTCGAATTGCCCAAGCAGCTGGGGTATGTAAACGACGGGCTCGGCCTGTTCGTGCTGGGAGGAGCAGTGGTGCTGGGGTTGGCCCTGTTTCGGCCGCGTCCTCCGCGAGCCAAGCTTCGCGTGCCAGGCTGGCGGCACCATCTGGTGGTGTTGATGGACGATCTGGCTCTGATTGGCCACTCCCGCTATCTTTATTTCGCACTGTTGCAGAGCCTGCCCTATCTGCTGCTGCAGGTGATCCCCATCTGGGCCGCCTTCCGGGCGTACGGTTTCGATCTGGGCATCGGCGCGGCTTTTGCGCTCATGCTGATCCTCCGGCTGTCGAGCATTGTCCCCCAGGCCCCGGTGAACCTCGGCCTGTTCCAGATTCTGACCAAGCAGTTCCTGGAGCGGGCGTATGACGTCGATTCCTCGGAGGCGGCCCGCTTCTCGCTGGTCTTGTGGGGCGTGGTCAAGTTCGTGCCGCTGATTGCCGGATTCATCGCGCTGGCCATCACGGGCGCCAAAATCAGCGAGTTGAAGAAAGCCGCCGAGGCCGCGGGTCAGGCGGACGGCGAAGTTGCTCCGATGAGTTCTTCATAAACATCCCAGGTTTTCTTCAGTGCAGCTTCCCAGGAGAACTGCAGTGCTCGTTCTCGCCCCCGGCTGGCCAGATCGTCGCGTACCGCCTGGTCTGAAGCAAGACGCAGCAATGCGGCGGCAATCTCGTCGGTGTCCTCCGGATTCACCAGGAGAGCCGCATCCCCAGCCACCTCCGGGAGCGCGGAACGGCGGGAGGTGATGACCGGGACCCCGTTCGCCATGGCATCCAGCACCGGCATTCCGAACCCTTCATCCAGCGATGGGAAAGCGAAGATGCGAGCGCGGCGATACAGTGCCTCCAGCTCCGTCTGGGTGAC
>DATIRX010000147.1:0-4113 GCA_035469225.1 Bryobacteraceae bacterium | reverse complement strand
GCGGGCCCGCGGGCAACCAGCCCGATAATGCACGGGATCGAACAGGGGATGCGGCTGGCGCTGCTCGCGCGCGCCGTACTTCAGGTAATGCCGCAGCGGATCCATTCGGGCCGCGGCCACATCCGGATTGGCCCGCAGGTAAAACTCGCCATCGAACAGGTTCCGCATCTAAACTAGATAGTACGATTCCTGTCGCATATCTGAACATCCGGGGAGCCGCCGTGCTGGCTGTGTTTCTCGATTCCACCTTCGAGGTCAAAACGCCCCAGGATAGAAGCGCTGCCTACGCCGCACTCCAGGCAGCCGCGGAGCGCCAGGGTTTCGGCGGGGAAGTCGTCGCGCTCTGGGAGGATTCCGCCGGCCGGACGCGATGCATCGCGCCGCCTCAGCAGCAGCCTTTCTTCGAGCTCATGAAATACGGGCAACTCCGCGCCCAGGCCAACGGGGCCCTGCGTTTGTGCTAGCGTTTGTGTTGGCACTGGCCTGAATCCATGCTGATTGCCTTCGAGAATCCTCTGAACGAGTCGGCGCTGGCGTTCCCGATTCTGGAGTGCCTCCATATTCTGGGATTCGCGATCACGGTCGGCACCATCGCTTTAGTGGATTTCCGGCTGCTGGGATTCGGAATGCTGCGTCAGAGCGCCAGCGAGCTCGCCAAAGCGTTCGCGCCGTGGACTCTTTTCGGACTGGCCCTGGTGCTGTTGTCCGGCCCCATGCTGTTCTCCTCCGATCCGGACATGTATTACCTGAATCTGTCGTTCCAGATCAAAATGGTTTTGCTGGCTTTGGCCCTGCTGTTCCATTTCACGCTCCGCCGGAAGCTGCTGCGGGGCCAGATGCCGGCCAGCCTGAGCAAACCGTTTGCCTGTATTTCACTGGCGCTGTGGGTCGGCATGATCTTCGGCGGAATCTTTATCGCGTTCATTGTGACGCCGGGGCATTGAGCTATGTCATTGCTTGAAATCGCGCAGTGGATCCAGGCGACGGACTGGGCCGCCTATATCCGCATGTCGGGCTACATCTATCCGGCGATCCTTTCCACGCACCTGGCTGGAATCGCGCTGTTCGGAGGCTCGATTCTGGTCACCGACCTGCGCCTGCTGGGAGTCCTGCTGCCCAACCAGCCGGTTTCGGAGATCGTCGGGCAATTGCGCTGGCCCAAGCGCATCGGACTTACGATCGTTGCGGCCTGCGGCATCGTGCTGGCCTGCTCCAAGGCCGAAGAGTATTACTACAATGCTTTCTTCCGGGCGAAGCTGGCGCTGCTGGCGCTGGTGCTGGTGCATGCGCTCATATTTCGCGGTGGAGTCTATAACAACACGGCGGCGCTCGATCAGGCCCGCAAGATGCCGGGGACAGCCAGACTGGCGGCCGTTCTCTCGCTGATCTTGTGGATCAGTATCGCCTGCGTCGGACGCGGAATTGGCTACATTGAGCCGCCACTCAATAAGCTCCATGCGTTCGTTACCGGCGCTACGGTTGGGTCGCCAAGGTAAACAGCGTTCCGGTGTACCGCAACGGCCGGCCGCGGCTGGTCAGCTCCAGCACGAGCCGTCCGTCCGCCTGCGACGCCCCCGACCCTGCCAGGGACTCTCCGCTTTGAATCGCTTCCACGTTCGACAACTTCCAGCGCGAACCTGCGCCTCCGCCCTGCATCTCGAAATGCGCCGACACGGAGCGAAACTCGGCATCCTGGACAAACACAATCGAACGTCCCCGCAGCGTGCCTTCGGCCCGCGCACTTTCGAACAGGTTCGCACCCTCGCCGTCCGCCTCCAGCGTCCCATCCAGATCCAGGGTGCCCCCCTTGTAGGCGATGTCCGTAACTTTTCCTTCGAAGCGATATTGCGGCGTCCCGGTGCTCAGATCGATGCCGAGATCCCCTGCGAATTCTGCCGGATCGCTCGACCCGCTTAGCTCGTTGAATTGCACCGCGGGACCATTCCAGGCTACTTTGGCCGTAACTCCGTTGAACCGCAGATCACCGGCCTTCAGCGAACCGATGCTCACAGCGCCTTCGGCGTGCATCGCTTTCAGCCATGCAGGAAGCGGAGCATTCGCACCCAGCCTCAGTGTTCTCGCGAAGAAACCGCGATCCCGGATCAGCGCGGGTGCGAACAGCCGGGCCAGTTCCGTCACGTCCGCCTCGGCGATCTTCAAATCGAATTTGTCCGGGCGCGCTTTGCCGGATCCCTGCTCCGCCGGCTCAAATCGATAATTCCCGGTAAATTTAATCGTACCCGCCGAGGCCTGCAAGCGGCTCAGCGTCACCCGGGTTCCGGTCAGGCTCACCGCGGCGGACTTGATGATCACCGGGTCTGCCAGGCCATCCACGGCAATCTGGGCGTTCTGCAGCTCGGACTCTCCGCTCCAGTCGCCATCCAGATAGCGCGCCCATCCTCGCCACGTTCCCCGTGATGATTCATCCAGCAGCGGGATCGCCTCGAGCCCAAAGGATCGCATCGCCGAGACGCTCAATCCCTTCGTGGTGATTTTCAAGTCCAGCGAGCGTGGCGGATCCAGCGCATAACTGCCCTCGACCTCCGCACTCTGCTTTTCGCCAATGTGGACCGCGGTCCGCTCCAGAAGCACGGCGCGGCCGGCGATATCCAAGGTCGCCACCGGCGCCTCCACCGGGTCGGCGTCCGGAACCATCAGCGACGCACCGCGCAGCACCACGCGCCCCTGCATTCCTTCCTGCTGGTTGTACGTCACCGATCCCGAAACTGCGCCCTGGGCTTCCAGCTTCTCCGGAAGCGCCACACCCATGTGGCGGCCAATCGCCAGCAGCGTCGCCAGCGGCACTTGCTGCAGATCCGCACCCGCATCCCAATGCGGCGTTTTCAGATAATCCCAAGACCGGAATCGAACCACCACGGGAGGATTCCCGGGGCTGGCCGTGGTCTGCAAATCCAACCGCTCGCCGCGCAGATCCAGCGTGCCTCCGAATCCCAACTTCAGCCCTCCGCTTTCGTTCGGCAGCAGATCCCAGCGATGTACGTCGGCCACCTGCATCTGGCCGGAAACATCCAGTCGCGACGGAGAGCCTGAAAGCTGCGCGGTCAGAGCCACGGTGCCATGCACGCCGAACCCGCCCGGATCGATCCACCGCAGCGTTTCTTCGAGCGAACTTCGTTCCAGCTCCACCTGCAGATCCAGACGCCGGCTGCCGGGAGCCGCCGTGCCGCGCAGAAAGAAGCGTCCGAAATCCGGCGTCGAACGATCCGTGCGCGAAGGCGCGCCGCCGAAGCGCAGCTCAACCGCGCCGTCCCGGTAGGGAGACACATCCAGATCGGCGTCGTTGAAGTAGAAGGCCGCTTTCGTGTCGCCGAACTTGAAATTCACCCGTCCGGCGCGCATGCGAATCGCCGGGATGCGGTTGGAGCTGGCCGCGCCTCCCTCCAGCAGGAATTGGAAATTCCACGGCCCGGCGTCGGTCTTCACGACGTTGATGGTCGCGTCCTGCAGATTCAAGCTGGAAAATTCGAGCCGCCGCTGGAACAAGCTCAGGACCCGCACGCTCGCGCCCAGCGATTCTACATACGCCAGCGGCTCGATACCCGCGCGCGGATCCTCGTGGATCGTGACTCGATCGATGGTAATGCCGGGTCTCGGCAGCGGCCCCGGAAACAGCGTCAGACGAAGTCCGCCGATCTCGACCTTGCGGCCCAGGCCGCGCTCCAGCGCGCGTTCGATGCTGGGACGCAGGAGATCGGCCGGAACGTAGGGAACCGCGGCCGACAGCGCCACCAGCGCCGCCACGGTCCACAGAGCGCGCTTGAGCCACTTCATGGAACCTGTTCCTTCAGCCGGCGATAGGCCTCCGGATCGTCCACATCGGCGAATATCCCCGCGTCTTCCACATCCACGTATTGTGTCCGGTCCACATGCGCATGCACCACGTTCCGCGCTTCAGCCGTAGCAGGCAGCGCGAGAAGTTCCGCCGCGATCGCCGGCGTCGCGAAAACCGGATGGCCGCGCTTGCCCTTCTGGCGGGGAATCACAAACAGTGTCGATGCCTCGCGCTCTTCAAACGCGCGCGCCAGCCTTGCCACCGTTGCCTCGCTCACGGCCGGACTGTCCACGGGAATAAATGCAAATCCGGAGGCTTCC
>DATIRX010000146.1:0-3747 GCA_035469225.1 Bryobacteraceae bacterium | reverse complement strand
TCCTGGCTCCACTACGGCGCCCTCTCGCTCGGCTACCGGTGGTAGGGGGTCAGGCTCCCGCGCGACCGCTTGCTGCGCGCGGCTCTGTTCCGGGCCGCGACCGGCAGGGGGCGTCGAATCGCAGCAACTCGTTGTCGGCGTCGTCAGTATGTTAACGGCGGCTTAAAACAACAGCAGATTTGGCGGTTTTGACGCCGGAGAAGCCCGGAAGCGAGGCGCCGGGGCACACGAGTGCGCGGGCCGCCGACGGGTTCGGCGATCCAGTGGTGGGCGGGTTCAGTACCGGCCGCAGATCAACGCATCCTGGATCCTCCCGCGCCGTCAGCAGGAAAAGGAGCCGTGGATACCTGGCGGCGTTTCGCGTCCAGGCGGACCGATTCGATGACGAGGTACAGTCTATCGGCACTGTTGACCTTGCCCGCTACGCAGTGGGCCACTTCGGGCCGGATGAGCTGGGCTTTGGAGAAGTCATAGAGCCGGTAGACCCGCTGCGTATCGCGGTCCTGCATAAGGAACACGGCATACGACGGGTATTCCGTCCGCGAGATAAGGAAGAGGTGATTGGCGCTGAAGTTGAACATCGGGGAGAAGAGAAAGGGCGAGAGCGAACTCCCGCCCGCCTCGGCAGCGCCGTTGTGGAGTTAGCCGGCGGACTCCTCCGGCCGGGTTATCATCACAGCGCGGCGCGTCATCGGAGCCGGCGCGCTACTGCTTATCCGGCGATTCGGGGTTCTTGGGCTTGCGCAGGCTCGGGCCGCCCAGCAGGAAGACCTCCGAGTTTTCCACCAGGCGGTCGGCGATCGCGGTAGCGATGGTGGTGTTGAACAAGATGTTCCCCCAGTCGGAAAACGGGGTGTTGGTGGTGATGATTGACGAACGCTTCTGGCTGTGGCGGGTTGAGATGACCTGGTAGAAGAGATTGGAAGTTTGCTGATCCAAGGCCAGGTAGCCCAGTTCGTCACAGACGAGTAGCGTCGGCTCGGTGTAGGTTCTCAGCTTGCGAACCAGGGAATGATCCACCTGCGAGGCCAGCAGGTGGTTGAGCATATCCATGGCGGTGGTGAAGAGCACGCGCTGGTTGGTCTGACAGGCGCGCCAGGCGATGATCTTCGCCAGGAAGGTTTTGCCGACGCCAGGATTGCCGATGAGCACGAGATTGGTGCCGCTGGCCAGGAACTCCAGATCGAGCAGTCGCAGGATGCGCGATTTGGCCTGCTGGCGGGTCTTGTGATGCTGGAACTGGAAGGCGTCGATGCTGGGTTGCGCCTGCAGGCGCGAGCATCGGTAGCGGCGCTCGATGGCGCGCTGCTTGCGAGCCTCCAGTTCCATGTCCGCCAGCCATTCCAGGGTGGCGGACACGCTGAGGTTCTTGGCGGCGGCCTCAGTCAGCGTCGTCTCCACCGAACGGCTCATGGTGGAGAGGGTCAGTTGATTCAGCTTCTGTTCCAGGGGCGTCATCGGGGTCCTTTCCGGAGTCGAGAATGAAGGCGTCATATTCCAGCAGGGACAACGGATCGGTGGCCAGGTCGTTCAACCGCGGGTCGCGGAGGCGCAAGGGCGGCTGGGGATGGCGCGGCGACTGCTGCTGGCGTAGAATGTTGGCGATGTAGTCGGCGCCGAAGGCGCGCGCCGCGGAAGCCTTCTCGATAGCTGCGGCGACCGGTTCGGGGCCGTACTGGCGGACCAACTCCAGGATCTCGGCCAGTTGCCGCGACAAGGCCCGGTCGGTATCGGCCAGGTCGCGCAAGTAGGCTTCGAGCATAGCTTGGGAACACAGGTTCTCCAGGACGGCAAAGAGCCGTTGTTGGACACGCGACCGTTGGGCCGCGGGGCGCAGATCCACCAGTTCCGCGTCGAAGCGGCCGGCGCCGAGAACCTGCCCGCGGCGCCAGCAGCGCGGATAAACGACGATTTCGTGGACGCGGTCATAGATGGTGACTGAGCTGGAATCCGCCTTGAGGGTGAGGCGGCGGCCGACAAAGCGCGGGGGCACACAGTAGCGGTTGCCGTCGAAGTGCAGACGGAGATCTTTGTAGACGAGAGCTTCGACGGTGTCGCGGTGGTCATAGGGGATGACCGGCAGGGGCCGCAAGGCCTCGGCCTTAAACCGATCGATGGGCCGTTCTCGCGTCTCGCGATGCAGGCGTTGGTTGGCGACTTCGGCGAGCCACTGCCGGGCCTGGCGGTTGACGTCATGCAGGTCCTTGAATTCCCGCAGCGGCCAGAAGGCCCGGCGCGCATACCCGATGGCGCGCTCGACCTTTCCTTTTTCCCAACCGGCCGCAGGATTGCAAGCCTTGGGATAGAAGCCATACTCGCGGGCGAACGCCAGGAAGCGCGGCAGAAAGCGGACCAGGCGGCCATCGTGTTCGGCGACCGCGGTCGCCAGGTTGTCATAGGCGATTTCTCGGGCGACGCCACCCATCGCCAGGAAGGCGTGTACGTGACAGCGGGCGAAGGTTTCGAAGCTCTGGCTGTGGGTGAACTCCAAATACAGCATCCGGCTATGCGCTTCCACCAGGGCGAAGGCATAGAGCTTGCGTTTGTCGCCGGCGTACTCGAGCACGCCGAAGTGCCCCCAATCCACCTCGAAGCGCTCGCCGGGCGGCGGCTCCATGCGCAGGAAAGCGCGCGGCGGCTTCCGCGCCGGACGCGTGGCGCGGACGTACTCGCGCAGGATGGTGTAAGCGCCGGCATAGCCGACCGATCGGAGCCGGTGCTCGATAACGGTGGCCGTGGCGGTGGGGTCTTTCTCGAGCCATTCGGCGATGGTCGGTTTGAACGAATCCAGCTTGCTTTGGCGCTGGCGGGGCGCGGCGGATTGCGCCGGCGCGTCGAGGTACTTCTTGATAGTCCGCCAGCTCCGATGCAGATGGCGTTCGATCTTGCGGATGGGCCAGCGCTCGGACCAGTACAGGCGATGCAGGTCGTTGATCTGATCGGCGGTCAGCATGGTGCGACTTCCGTTATCCGCTGGAAGCCGCCCGCGCGCCAGGAGGTTGTTGTTTGCAAGATTCCGACGCGGGTGGCTTCCGGGGCGGAACTGCTTCCAAAACCCAGACTTGCGCGGGAGCTGAGTTGTTGTTTGCAAGATTCTGGAGGCCGGATCCCAGCAGCCAAACTGCTGCAGCGGAATGCTTTAGGTCGAAAGCTGAGTTGTTGTTTGCAAGATCGCACAGCCGCCGTTTCCGGTCCCGAACGTGCTGCTGTTGGCGGTTCCGCTCGACGGCAGCCGGGTGCTGCTCGCGATATCGCTGCCAGTAATCGGGATGGCGGGAGCGCCACTTCTGCGAACTGTCGTCGCACACCTGGCGGTATTCCGGGTCCGCGGCGATCTTCTGGCGGTGATACTCGGCGCGGCGGCGGCGCTGGCAGTCGGGGCCGCCGCACACCAACTGCCCCGGCCGGTACTTCGACGTCTGAAAGGAGTGATTGCAGAAGCGGCATCGCCCTTCGCCCATACCGGCGGTTGTCGCATCCTGCAGTGCAAGATGGTGAGGCGGGATTTAGAAACTGCTGTAGAGTGCGTACTGCGTCCTGGCCGATGGCCGGGTTCGCCGACGACGAAGCCGCCAGAAATGCTGCCGTTTTATCCCGCCATCAACACCTTTCGCCAGGTGGCAAGAAGTTCCGCGCCACGGTTGCGGGTGGGAGCGACCAAGTTGATGATGCGATAGGCGTCGCCGCGATCGACGAAGATCGGATGGCTGATGTTGGAAGCGAAGAACGTGGTGGTGACGGAGAACG
>DATIRX010000145.1:0-6822 GCA_035469225.1 Bryobacteraceae bacterium | reverse complement strand
AGTTCATCCTGGTTCGCGGCGCCGGTAGCAGGCGCAGCCGTGGTTTTGGTGGCCATCTCTCAGGAACCCTTTAGAACGTCGGCGATGGCCTTCTCCGGGATGATGCCTTCCTTGATCACGCGCCAGTAGGGCTCGGTGATGTCTACGGTCGTGGCGCCCAGACCGGTGGCCGGACCAGCATCGAGCACAAGGTCGACGCGCCCGTCCATGGCTCCGAATACCTCAATGCCGCTGGTGCAGGTAGGCATGCCGGATAGGTTGGCGCTGGTGGCGATCAAAGGCTGGGCCAGCCGTTCGAGCAGCGCCGTGGCAACTTTCGATTTGGACTGCCGGATGGCCAGGCGGCCGGTGTTTCCGGTGACTTTCAGGGGCACACGCGAGGACGCCCGCACGATAATGGTCAGCTCCCCCGGCCAGAAGTGCCGTGCGAGCAAATAAAACCGGGCCGAAGTCTCTTTGGCCAGCTCTTCGGCCATCACCACGTCGCTGACCAGCATCGGCAAAGCCCGGTCATGCTCGCGGCCCTTGGCCGCGAAGATTCGTCCCACGGCATGCAGGTTGAGCGGATCGCACACCAGCGTGTACAGGGCATCGGTGGGGATGGCCACCACCTCGCCCCGCCGGACCGCGGCCGAGGCGCGCTCGATGGCACGCTCGGAAGGGTGCTCCGCGTCAATCTCGATCAGGTCGGTGGGCACGTGAGTTTTAGTGTAGCGCTACATCGATTGCGGTCTGATAGCGACCCAGAGGAGTGCTCACCTGGATGCCGGCCGCCAGGGGACGGACACGCTCGACGATTTCCCGCGCAATCGCCACGCCCTCGGCCTCGGCCGCCGCGGGGCTTTCGGCCCGGCGCATGCGATCCATATAGGCGCCGGGAATCGGCACACGCAGCTCATGGACCAGGAACTCGGCGTCGCGGAGGTTGGTGAGCGGCCAGATGCCGGTGATCACGGGTATGGCGAACTCGCGGGTACGCGCCAGGAAGGCGACCAGCAGGTCGACGTCGAACAGCGGCTGGGTCACGGCATACTCGGCGCCCGCCTTGACCTTGGCCTCGAAGCGGCGCAGCTCTTCCTCCAGGTTGTAAGCTCCCGGATTGACTCCCACACCCAGCAGCATGGACGTCCTGGAGCCCAGGGGATTGCCGCCCAGATCCATTCCATGGTTGAGATTGTTCACGATGTTCGCCAGGCCGATGGAATCCACGTCGAGCACCGCGGTCGCATCGGGATACACGCCCAGGCGCGGCGGATCTCCGGTGATGCAAATCAGGTTGCGGATGCCGACCAACTGCGCGCCCAACAGTTCGCTCTGTATGCCGACGATGTTCCGGTCGCGGCAGGAGAAGTGCAGGACCGGCTCGATTCCCGTTTCCTGCTGGATCAGCTGGCAGGTGATCTGGGCGCTGAGGCGGGCGCTGCCGCGCGGGCCGTCGGGAACATTGACGCCGTCGATTCCAGCTTCCTTGCAGAGTCTGGCTCCGGCGATTTCCTGAGAAGCATCCAGGCCGCGGGGCGGAAGAATTTCGACTAAAGTGACAAAATGTCCCGCGGCTAGCTTCGCACCCAGCCGGCTTTTTTCCGCTACCGGGACCTTTTCCATCCGCTCGACCCCGGCAGCGGGTTCGTCCATTGCCACGGCCGGCATGCGCGGAGGATCCAGCCTGCGCACCTGGTTCCCGATTTCGCGGATGTGCTCCGGCGTGGTTCCACAGCAGCCGCCGACGATGCGCGCGCCGGCTTCGAGGAATCGCGCGGCGTAATGCGCCATGTACTCGGGCGAGCACAGATAGATATTCCGGCCATCGACTCCGGCGGGCAGCCCCGCATTGGGCAGCGCGCTGAGCGGCTTGTGCGTGAACGCGGACATTTTCTCGAGAGTTTCCAGCATCACGCGGGGGCCGGAGGAGCAGTTCAGCCCGATCACGTCCACGGGCATGGCATCCAAGGCGCGCGTGAACGCCTCGATGGAGGTCCCGTCCTGAAGACGGCCGTCGTCTTCAATGCTCAAGTGCGCCACCACAACCAGGTCGGGTCCGGCGATTTCGCGGGCGGCTTCCACGGCCGCGCGAATCTCATTCAGGTCGCGGAAGGTTTCCAGCATCAGGCAATCCACGCCGGCTTCCACCAGGGCATCGATCTGCTCGCGGAAAATAGAGCGAGCCTCCTCCAGGCTGATCGAGCCGAGCGGCTCGACGCGCGCACCCAGCGGGCCGACGGCCCCTGCGATGAAGGCCTGATCGCGGGCAGCTTCGCGGGCGATCCGGACACCGGCTCGATTGATCAGCCGGACTCTGTCGGCGAATCCAAACGTCGCCAGGCGCTTGCGATTTGCACCGAAGGTGTTGGTCTCGATGATCTCCGCGCCGGCGCGCAGATATTCCTGATGGACGTCGCGCACCAACGCCGGCAGCGAGAGATTCAATTCGTCGAAGCAGCGATTCACGAAAGCGCCCTTGGCGTATAGCATGGTGCCCATGGCGCCGTCGGCTACCCATACGCGCTGCTCGAAGGTCTCGCGGAACTCGGCGGCGCGGGTCTGTGTTGCGGTTACTGGCATGTTCGTTCTTACGGCAAAACCTTCAAGGAAACCAGCTCGGGAACGGATTGGAACGTCCCGAACGGCACTGTTCGATCAGGTCCGGCACGCGCTCGCGCCGCCTCATCAAGCGTTCCAGCAGGCGCTCCAGCTCGTCTTCGTCGCCCTCCAGCCAGGCCGGAGGGATGCGTTTCACCGCCTGATCCACGACTTCTTCCGGAAAATTCCGGATCCGGTCGAGCCAAGGCTCGAATTCGGCGAGACCGCGCACCGTCCGATACACCAGCGGGCGGAAATACAAGCCCTGAATCGGAGAGTCGCCCCAACGCCAGTGGGGTCCCTCGAATACATATCCATTGTCCACCATCTGAGCCACAAAACCCAAGCGTGCGGCGTTCGCCGCCAAAGGGTCCTGCACGCGGGCCCGAAAGAAGATGGCCTGGCGGGAGTCGGCGTTACCCATCCACTTGTCGAAAGCCAGCACGCCCAGGAAATCCCGCAGATTTTCGACCTGCTCCAGAAGAGCATCGGGAAGAAAGTCGTAGACCACCGTGCGCATCGGATCGCCGGGAAAGCGCGAGCCGAAGTGCCACCCCGGCGTCACGGGGCGGCGTTCTTTTCCGAGCTGGATGTGGATATCCGGGTTGGCGGCCAGGAAGTCCCTGGTCAGCTCCACCATGGCCGTCTCGGGAGCAGCGATGTCCAGGTAGTGCAGAAACGCGGACGCGATCCATTCGTTCACCAGAATCCGCCGGTGCTGCGGGTTATTGTGGAATTTGACGACGTAGGAGTGCCCGTCGGAGGCTTCCAGCAAGTGGGCCTGCGCCCCTCCGCGCATCTTGCGGGTTAGGCGGCGCGCTGCGACGGGCATCTACAGATTAAGTGCGCTGGGGGCTTCAATAATCGCATTGAATCGAGTACCTTAGAGTTATATGCCCGATGAGAAGGATGTTGCGCCTCGCCCGCCCGGTTCAAGCAAGGAAGAAGTCGCGCTGGATCTGATGAAGTTTATCGCCTCGACAGCGGGTGTCGGAAAATCCACCAGCGGAGCTGGATTTGGGGGCAAATCGCCCAAAGGTCCGGACGAACAGGTGGACGCCCTGCTGGCGCTCTACGAGCGGTGCCGGGCCGCGGTAGGGAAGTAAATTGAACCTTCAAAGATGGGTGATCAACCCAAAGCCTCGCAACACGGAGACCGTCACCGGGACAGGGACGAAAACTCTCTTCTAGGGAGCCTGGGCGGTGCGCCCACGGCCACCCATGTTACACCTGGGACGGAGTTAGGACCCTATAGGATCGAGGCAGTGTTGGGAGCCGGCGGGATGGGCCAGGTTTTCCGCGCCCGGGACACCCGCCTGGGCCGAGTGGTGGCCATCAAAGTCCTGCCGCACGACCGGGTCGCGGATCCGGAACGCAAACGGCGTTTTCTGCAAGAGGCTCGAGCAGCGTCCGCTCTGAATCACCCCAATATCGTCACGCTGCACGATATCGCCTCTGATTCCGGCATCGATTTTCTGGTGATGGAGTATGTCGAGGGCAAGTCTCTCGACAAGCGAATCGCCTCGAGAGGATTACCTCTGGGCGAGGCGCTGGACTTTGCGGCCCAGATCGCGAGCGCGCTCGCGGCCGCGCATGCCGCCGGGATCGTGCATCGCGATATCAAGCCGGGCAATGCCGTTGTTACTTCGGATGGCCAGGTAAAGGTGCTGGATTTCGGCTTGGCCAAGTTGATGGAGCGAGCTGCGCCGGGACCGGAGGGTGAGACGCAAACCCAGCAGTCGGAACTGACCGAGGCGGGGACCGTAGTGGGGACGGTGGCCTACATGTCTCCGGAGCAGGCCAGCGCCCGGCCCCTGGATCACCGAACCGACATTTTTTCGCTGGGCATTGTGCTGTACGAAATGATCGCGGGGAAGCGGCCGTTCCGGGGCGCATCGCACGTGGAAACCATGCACGCGATCGTGCACGACCCGGCGCCGGCGCTGCCGGGCCATCCTCCGGAGTTGCAGGAGGTTTTCGACAAGGCGCTGGCCAAGGACCCGAAGGAACGCTATCAGCACGCCGGTGATTTCGCATTGGATCTGCGGCGCCTGAAGAGCGGATGGGAGTCGAAATCGCTGCCCAGCATGCGCGGAGAGCCAACTGCTGCACCCGCGAGGCGTGCCGGATGGGCCGTTGCGGCCGTTGTGTTTGTACTGGGCCCCGCGGCGGGCTGGTGGGCGGGCCATCGGAGTGAAGCCGGCGCACCAGCGCTCGCGGACGTCACCATCACCCCATTCACGGCCAACCTCGGATACAGCGGCGAGCCCAGCATTTCGCCGGACGGCCAAAACGTAGCGTACGTGTCGGACCGCACCGGCAGGTTCGATATTTTCCTGCGGCAGGTGGGAACGACGTCCGACATCCAGTTGACGCACGATCAGGGCGACAACATTCAGCCGGCTTTCTCACCCGACGGACGCCAGATCGCATTCGTATCGAGCCGTGCGGGAGATTCCGAGATCTCGCATCCCTGCTGCGACCAGGCGCTGGTGGGAGGCGACCTGTGGGTGATGCCGGCTCTGGCAGGTCAAGCGCGCTTGATCGCCAAGAACGGCAATGCACCATCGTGGTCGCCGGACGGAACGACCATTGTCTTTTCGCGATCGCGCGACGGGATTTATCAGGTTCCGGCGAGCGGCGGCGAGGCCCGCAAACTGCCTCTCACGGGCGAGGTAGTCGCCGTACGAGGTAGTTTTGCCCCGGTCTACTCCTCGGACGGGCGATGGATCTTCTTCGAGGCCGGAACCAGCCAAGGAGACATCTACGTAGTGGCTAAGGAAGGCGGCGCGGCCACGCGGATCGCTAAAGGCTGGCATCCTGCCTGGGACGCCGCGTCAGAGGGAATCGTGTACAGCAACCGCGAAGAAGGGAGAAACAACTCGCTGTGGATCCTGCCGTTTTCGCTGCGGGACGGCAAGGTATCGGGTCCGCCTCGCGCGCTGACGGTGGGGCGCGGCCGGGACTGGCAGCCTTCGGTATCGCGCGACGGCAAACTGATCGCGTACACGGCCATGGACATGACGTTCAACCTGGAAACCGTGCCGTTCGATGCCGAAGCCGGACGGGTGACGGGTTCTCCCCGTCCGCTCACCGCAGGCAATCAGATCATCTACTTCATGCGCTTTTCTCCGGATGGCAGGTCGGTCGTCTTTCAGGGCATCCGCGGCGGCGGCACGCATATCTGGCGGCTGGATATTGGGGCGGAGCCGATCCAGCTAACCTCAGATCCGCGATTCGAAGATACCATCCCGCAGTGGTCGCCGGATGGAAGCACGATCGCTTTTTGCCGCGGGCAAGGTACGGGACCCTTGAGCCTGTGGCTGATGGCCGCCGATGGTGGGAATCCCCGCCAGATCGCGGAAGTCGGTCTGAGTACTGCCCGATGGCTTCCCGATGGTTCCGGAGTCGTCTACCTGGGCAGGGACCGCCAGTATCACGTGTATGACGCGGCCGGCGGCAAGTCCCGGCAGATTACGCAGGAGAAAGGCGTGGGAGGAATGCCGGCCGCAAGCCCCGACCTCCAATGGCTGGTGTATCAATTCCAAGGAGGCGGAAACCAGGTAGCGGGGAACGTCGATGTGCACGCGACACCGATGGCTGGAGGTCCGGCTCGCGCCATCGTCGCTACCCCGAGGCAGGATTACCATCCATTCTTTTCGCCGTCTGGAAAATGGATGTACTTCCAGCCCGATCACAAGAATCTGTATCGCGTGCCCGGGCCCGCTCAGGACTGGAAACAAGCAGAGCCCGCAAAGGTCACGAATTTCCCCGAACCCGCCGGGCTGTTCCTGGAGGATCCTCAGATCTCGCGCGACGGGAAGCAACTCCTATACTCGCGCGGAAAGATCACCGGCGATATCTGGCTGCTGAGCCGCGGTAAATAGAGAAGCGAAGTAGAAATCTCTACTTCTTTTTCTTGGGGGCCTTTTTCTTGGAAGCGGCCTTCTTGGCGGCTTTCTTGGGCGCGGCTTTCTTGGCGGCTACCTTCTTGCCGGCTTTTTTCTTAGGCGCGGCCTTTTTAGCGGCCTTCTTTTTGGGCGCCGCTTTCCTGGCTGCTGCTTTCTTCTTAGGCGCAGCTTTCTTCGCGACGGCTTTCTTGGGCGCGGCTTTCTTGGAAGCGGCGGGAGGAGCGGCGGCCTTCTTGGCAGGCTTCTTCGCGGGCAGCGGCTCCGGAGTGGGGATACCCAGCACGGGAATCGGAGCCGGCATGAGAGGAGTAATGATGGTCTCCGTCACAAC
>DATIRX010000144.1:0-6971 GCA_035469225.1 Bryobacteraceae bacterium | reverse complement strand
GACTGCCTGATCTTCCGCCGCCGCCTGGACGTGGCGGGCTTTCTTTCGCAGCAGATTCGCTTCCACGCGCAGGCGCATATGGTCCGATAAATCCGCCTGAAGCTCCAGATTCCGGGCCAGCTCCTCCAGCCGCGGAGGCTGACACTTTTCCCAAATCTTGGCGGCGCTCTCCAGTTCGTTCAAGGCGAAGGAAACCCGCCCTTCCCGCTCTTCGACGTGGGCCAGCGATTCATACGCTACCGCCAGCCGCGGTCCCTTAGGTCCCTTAAAAAAACCGATACACTCCGACAGAAGTTCCCGAGCCCGCGAATAGTGGCCCCAGCCTATATGCAGGCAGGCCAGGCTGTATTGCATGTCGGCGACCTCGTCGATCTTGTCACACCCCAGTTGCCTCAGCTTCAGCCCCAAGGCGCGCTCGTACTGGGCCGCGGCGGCGTCCAAATCGCCGGTATCTTCGAGCGAGCCCGCCAGGTGCTGCACATCGCCCAGCGCCTCCACAGAATCCGCCCCGCACTGCTCCTCATGGATGTGGAGCGCTCGTTTCAAATAGGCCTGGGCCTGCACATGAAGGCCGCGCGCCCGGCAGATCCGGCCCACTTCCGCCAGCAGGTTGCCGGTCTCCAGGTGCCCTGCTCCATAGCGTTTCTCACGGATCGCGATGGCTTGATCGAAAGTCTTCAAGGCGTCCGGAAACCGGCCATTCCTATCCTGAGCCCAAGCCAGCCGCTGCAGCCGTTTCTCGGAGCGTTCCGGATCTTCGTTCGAAATCGATGCTCCCAGCCGAACCGCGTCCCGGGTGACCTCCTCCAGAGCCTGGCAGTCTTCCACCGCGACAAAGATTTCCGCCAGCGCGTCCAGACAGCGGAGGTACAGCTTGGAGTCGGAGGCCTGGGTGCAAATGATGATCGCTTGGCGCAAGGTGTTTTCGGTTTCTCGCAGCTTGACACGATCCACCTGAGCGGATTCTTCCAGCCCCTCCGGCGGCCGAGCGAGCTGGCGCTGCAGTTCGCCGAGCTCCAATCGCAGCTCAATCCTCTCCGCCGGTTCGACTCCCCGGTCGTCGGCTTCCCTCACGGCGAGCGATAAATGCCGTTCCGCGTCGGCCAGATTCCCGGATTTCAGATGGCGCGCGGCTTCCGACCGGTGCCAGTTCCGGTCCAGGCCCCACGACTTCTGGTTGGGCTGGCGGGTCCACTGCCATTGCCATGCCTTTAAAAACCCGTTCATGCCTATCGTGAAGGATCGGCCGTGTAAGTGGAAAGCTTTAGCTCTGCCCGGAAAAAGTTCCATGCGATAATATTGGTAGCAGTGACAGTGGGTTAAGCTCTTTATTCTGAATACACAATGACGCCTCGCAGCCTACAGGTTCTGCACGAGATCGTGGGAGCATATATTGCGACCGGGGAGCCGGTGGCCTCGCGTTCCATTGCCCGGCGCCGCCGGGATGGCTTGAGCGCTGCCTCCATCCGCAACGTGATGGCGGATCTGGACGAAGAAGGCTACCTGATGCAGCCGCATACGTCGGCGGGGCGGGTTCCCACCGAGAAGGCTTTTCGCAGCTACGTGCAGTCGCTGGGAATGCGCAAGATGGTGGCCGCCGAAATCCAGAGGCTGCGCGGTGAATTCGGGCGGCTGGAAACCGTCGAACAGCGCATCGAATACACCTCGCGCACGCTCACCGAGCTGACCCACGGAGTCGGAATCGCAGCCGCGATGCCGCGGCCTCACCCGGCCCTGGATCAGGTGGAGCTGGTTTCGCTTTCCGACCGCAGGGTTTTGATGGTGGTGGTCACCCGCGATCACCAGGTCCGCAATCGGGTGGTGACATTGGAAGAATCGCTCAGCTCCGACGAGCTGGTGACCATCCGTAACTACATCAACCGGAACTTCGCGGGCTGGTCGCTAGAAAACGTCCGCCGCGAGCTGGCCGGGCGGCTGGCGCGCGCGGAGGCGACCTACGACGCCGTGCTCCAGAAGCTCACCATGCTGTATTCCAAGGGCCTGCTGGACATCGCGCTGGATCCTCCCGAAGTGCGCATGGACGGCGCCAGCAACCTGGTGGTTCTGGATCTGCATCTCACGAAAGAGAAGATGCGGGAGTTGTTCCGGGCGCTGGAAGAGAAGAAACGCGTGCTGGAGCTGCTGGACCAATTCCTGGAGCAACCCGCCGGAGAAGTGGGAGTCCATGTGGGGCTGGGAAGCATTCACCCATCCATGCGCGAACTCTCGCTCATCGGACTTCCGGTTTGCCTGGAGGATGGGCTTTCGGCCGTGATCGCAGTGCTGGGTCCCATGCGCATGAACTACGCCCGGGTGATCTCCACCGTCCAGCATGTCGGCCAGGCGTTCCGCGGCTGATCCCCCGCTGCCTGCTAATCTAGAATTGTGAGCAGGAAACCGGTTTCCGATCCCGTAGACGCCAACCCCGAATTGAAGGACGATCAGGCGGACGTCGATCCCTTCGCCGCCCTGGCCGCGATCACCGCCGAACGCGACCAGCTGGCAGCCGAAAAAGCAGATTTGGAGGACCGCCTTCTGCGCGCCCAGGCCGAGTTCCAGAACTTCCGCAAGCGCTCCGACAAAGACCGCCTGGAGTTTAGCGAGTACGCCAGCGTGGAAGCCATCCGTACCCTCTTGCCCGTCATCGACGATTTCGAGCGGGCCTTGCAGGTGGAGACCCAGGATAGAACCTACGTCAAGGGCCTGGAACTGATTCATCAGCGCCTGTTCGACGCCCTCAAGAAACTGGGCCTGGAGCCGATCATTGCTCAAGGAGAGCCGTTTGATCCGCATGTCCATCACGCCGTTGAAATGGCGGAAACCGAGGACGTTCCCGATCACACCGTGCTGGCGGAATTTCAGCGCGGTTATAACTTCAAAGGTCGCCTGCTGCGCCCCGCCATGGTCAAGGTGGCAGTCGAACCCAAAAGAGATTGACCTGTGAGTGTAACCAAGCGCGACTACTATGAAGTCCTGGGTGTTGCCCGGGACTGCGACGATCAGGTGCTCAAGGGAGCCTACCGCAAGCTGGCCCTGCAGCATCATCCCGACCGCAATCCCGGCGATCACCACGCCGAGGAGAAATTCAAGGAAGCCGCCGAAGCGTATAGCGTCCTGAGCGATCCGCAGAAGCGCGCTGCGTTCGACCGCTTCGGCCACCAGGGAGTTTCCACGGCCGCTGGCGGAGGCTTCGATGCCAACGGCTTCCCGGATTTGAGCGACATCCTGAATGAGATGTTCGGCTTCGGTGAAGTGTTCGGCGGAGGATCGAAACAGCGCCGCACGCGAGCCCAGCGCGGTGAAGACGTCCGCTACGATCTGGATATCAGTTTTGAAGATTCCATGCGCGGCATGGCAGCCGACCTGCAGATTCCGCGAATGGAAGAGTGCGGGCGCTGCAAAGGCCAGGGCGCTGAGCCTGAGGATGGCCTGACCACCTGCCCGATGTGCCGCGGCCGCGGCGAAGTGATCTATCAGCAGGCATTCCTGTCCGTCCGGCGCACCTGCACCCAGTGCAGCGGGCGAGGCCAGATCATTCGCCGGCCCTGCAAGGAGTGCAAGGGCCAGGCCTACCTGCGCCGCGAGCGGAAACTGAAAGTGAACATTCCGGCCGGCGTAGATAACGGCACCCAGCTTCGCCTGTCTCAGGAAGGCCAGCCCGGCGCCAACGGCGGCCCTCCCGGCGATCTGTTTGTGGTGCTAAAGGTCGCGGAACACCCCATCTTCGAGCGGCACGAATACGATCTGCACTGCACTGTTCCCGTAAACATTGCGCAGGCCGCACTGGGATGCTCGGTGGACGTGCTCACCTTTGACGGTCTGCAGCACGTGAAAGTCCCGGAAGGATCGCAGTCCGGCGCCCGGCTGCGCCTGAAAGGCCTGGGGGTTCCGCATTTGAACTCCAGCGCGCGCGGCGATCTTTTCGTGCATGTCTCCGTGAAGGTGCCGCAGAAGCTGACGCGCGACCAGCGGCGGCTGCTCGAAGAACTGCGCGACGTGCTCCCGGCGGAGAATGAGCCGGAAGAGAAGAGCATTTTGGAAAAGGTCAAAGACTACTTCATGTAAGTCCCCCCGCCCTGACGGGCGGGCTTCCACGTCGGAACATATCGTTTTCTATCAAATTCGGCCCGCCCGCTCCAGGCGCCGCCGCAGGTCCTCCGCCATCGGACCCATCTCCTCCACCGTCACCCGCATCTTGCGCCGCCAGTTGGGATGCTGCCAGGTGCTCGCGGGCAGGTTCTGCTGCTCCGTCTCGCCGGTCAGGTCTTCCTGATTCACGATCGCCAGCGCGCATGGAGTGGCCAGAACGAACCCCACCGGATCGCCCGCAAAACCGGCCCTTTGCAAGGCATCGTCCAACCGCCCGAGTTCCTCCCGCCGGGTAGCCCATTGCTGCTGATATCCAGCCTCGTCCACCAGCCCCGCGGCCCGGCGCGCTTCGATGTCGCGGCCCTGGGCGAACCCCGCCAGCGTCGGCAGGTCGTGGGTGGTGGTGGAAATGGCTGCCTGCTGCGGATACTCATGGGGCAGGCGAAAGCTTCCATCCGGATTCTTTTCGAACCACAGGACCCGGTACCCCAGGATGCCCATTTCGCCCAGCTTGTGGCGCACCGACCACTCCACCGTACCCAGATCCTCTCCGATCACCACGAATCCGCCGCGTGCGCTCTCCAGCGCCAGGATGCCCAGCAGATCCTCGGCGTAGTCCCGCACGTAGGCCCCCTGCGCCGCGGTGAGGCCGTCCGGGATCCAGAATAAACGGAAGAATCGCATCACATGATCGATGCGCAAGGCCCCGCCGTGGCGCGCGTTCTTGCGGATGGACTGGGCAAACAGTTCATACCCGTTTTCGCGATGAGCTTCGCGGTCGGGGGGCGGAAATCCCCAATCCTGGCCGCTGGGCGCGAGTTCGTCCGGCGGCGCTCCCACCCGGGCGCCGGCCCCGTAGAACCGCGCATTCATCCATAAGTCCGCGCCGAACCGGTCGGTGGCCAGCGCCAGATCATGATACAAACCGATCTTCATTCCCCGGGCCATCGCATGATCCTGCGCCTCGGCCAGCTGGCGATCCACTTGCCATTGCAGAAATTTATAGAACAAAATATCGTCGCGATGCTGTTCGGAGAATTCTGCTACGGCAGCCGAGTGCGCGTCGCGAAACTGCTCCGGCCAGTCTTTCCACAGCCATATGTCCGGATGCTGCCGATGGATGTGCTCGTCCAGGACACTGAATAGAGCGAAATGGTGGAGCAGCACGCCCTCTACGTGCGCGAACTCATCGAGTTCCTCGGTTTGGCCGGCCGCTTGAAACCGGTCAAAAGCCTTCCGCAGCGCCTGCAGCTTGATGGCCGCCACGCGCTCGTATTCCACCAGCTCGGTCAGCCGCAGCGCGTCAACCTCCGGAGAAGGCGTATCTTGGGGCAGAAAACCCGGCACGCGCTCCACATCCAGGTACAGAAAATTTCGATACAACGAGCAGTGCGGCAGGTAAGGACTGGTATTGTATGGCTGCCGGTTGGGAATCGCGTGCAAAGGATTCAGCGCGATGAACGCGGCGCCCGCGGGAGCCAGCACATCGATCGCCGCGCGCAGGTCGCTGAAATCGCCGCATCCCCAGTTGCGCGATGACCGCAGCCCGTAGAGACTAAGCCCGATGCCCGCCATGCGGCCTTCCGGCATGCGCGCTCGACGCGGACAGACGATGAGGCGGGAGTCCTCGAACGCCTCCAGCTCGGGGGCTTTCATCCAGTACACGCGCAGCTGGTGATAGCCCAGGCGCAGGGCCGGCAAGGGTACGCGCTTGGAAACGAACTCCCGCCCGGCGATGGAAACCCGCTCCAGATCCTGGAGTTCCGGCAGCCAGAACCAGTGATGCTCCAGATCGCCGTTCTCCCACCCGAATTCAACCTTGACGGACGCGCCCGCGCGCCCGGCCGGAATCCGCAGGGCGATCGAATCGGAGTCTTCGAACACCACCACCGCGGGATCGAAGGCGCGTGACCATCGCGCCAGATCGCGCTCCTGGGCGGCGCGCTCCAGCTCCGCGTCGCTGTCCGCGGGAACCTTCAGCGCCGCAAGCGTCGCGCGCAGAGTTTCCTCGGATGCCGCGTGCCTCCGGCCCCAGGTGTCCGTGTATTCGAGCTCGACGCCCCAGCCTGCGGCGGCGCGCTCCAAAGCTTCGCGGTCGGAGGCCAAACTCCAGTGTAATCTCCCATGAGATAATGATGTTTGTGGACGAGCCTAAATTTCAGCTGAGCCAGCCGCCCGCGTTGTTCGCGCGCGTGGACGATGAACCTGAACCCCTGGACGAGTTTGGCCAATCCATCCTCACCACGTCGCTGGATAAAGTGATCAACTGGGCGCGCAAGAACGCCATCTGGCCGATGAGCTTCGGCTTGGCCTGCTGTGCCATCGAGATGATGTCCATGATCGCCTCGCGCTACGATATTTCCCGTTTCGGCGCAGAAGTGATGCGCGGCTCGCCGCGGCAAAGCGATCTGATGATCATCGCCGGCAGAGTTTCCAACAAAATGGCTCCGGTGATCCGCCGGCTGTACGAACAGATGCCCGAACCCAAGTGGGTGATCTCCATGGGCGCGTGCGCTACTTCCACGGGAGTGTTTTCGAATTACGCCCTGGTGCCGGTGAACCAGGTGATCCCGGTGGATGTCTACGTCCCCGGCTGCCCGCCGCGGCCGGAACAATTGATCTACGCCATCATGCTCCTGCAAAAAAAGATCGAGCAGGAAAAGAACGTGACGGCGAAGGTCCTCAATCTGGCTTAACGCCTTCTGTCAGTCATGCGCGGTCACCTCCCGAGTGAAACTCGTCGAGTGCTGGCCGCTTTGCTAATTGCGGTGATCTTGTGTCTGCAAGGCTGCACCTCATGGATCGTAAACTGGGAATCGTCTTGGCCTTCGCCTGATAGGCAACACAAGCTGATTATCACCACGGTCGGGATAAAACCCCAT
>DATIRX010000143.1:0-6389 GCA_035469225.1 Bryobacteraceae bacterium | reverse complement strand
TGCTGAGGGGTCTGTATGATCTGCTGCGGGAACAGTCCCAGCATGACGATTCGCGGGATACCGGACGGCAGGCATAACGCGGTCGGATCGTCGATGCCTCTTCGGTTGAAGGCCTCCAGAACTTTCTGCGCGGCCCAAGGCTGGTACGGAGCGCCTTCGCGGCCGGCCGGACGATCGTTCGACGAGGGGGCGGCCGGAGCAGCGGGATCACGTCCGGTGCCGCCCACCCCCAATCCGGTATTGGCCTCGTCCCAGGATCCGGGCCGCTCGCTGCCGCCCTGCCACACACCGGTCAGGTCGGGTTTCCCGTTGGACGCACGCGGGATGGAGCTTCCTTTCACACCGGCCTTGGCCGGCGCCTTGGTCTGCGCAAACGCCAGGCCCGGCAGCAACAGCGCGATCGTGAGAAGCAGACGAATCATTTTGAGTCCACCGCCGGAGTATTCCCGCCGTCGCCCGTCCCGGCCGGAGGTCCGAAGAAGAGCTTCTTGCCATCCGGGAAGGTGACTTCCCGCGAGTGGGCCCAGTTGGTGCCGTCGCGCGCGTGCCATCCGAAGACCGTCACCGTGTCGCCCACCTTCAGGGTGACGTCCTTCTTCCAGCCGGTGCGGGACAAGACGCTGGGAGGATAGCCTTCCAGCTTCCAATTGGCCACGTTCCCTTTGGCGTCCTTGACGTCCAGAAAGAAGTAGCTATGCGGGTTGGTCCACTCAACCTTGGTGATGACGCCGGTGATCGTCACCGGCTTGGTGCTATCGTACTCGGCTCCAAAGGAATGATGCGCCAGCAGGATCGTGGTGAGGGCCGCCAAGCCGGCTGCAAGCTTCCACGCCCGGGAAATCAAATGTGCCATTGAACACCCCGGTCTTTAAGTTTACGGCAACACCTACCTAACGGGGATGGAGGCGCAGACTCCAAGGCGCGCGGGTAACGAATCCGGCGGAGACTACCCAATCGGGACCCTGCGCTCCCATGCGACGGTTCAGGCTCACGTCCCACTGGGCGTTCCTTCCGATTCCGTGCATCAGGCCGGATGCAAACATGTAGGCGCTACCACCTCCACGCTCTTCGGCGGTGTATCCGTAGACCTCCCAGAATCCGTCGAATCCGCGGCCGACGGCGTGGCCGATCGAGAGAGACGCCACACGCTGATGGAGCCGTCCCCCCTCCGCGGAGAGCGCACTCCAATTGAAGTTGCCCGCGGCCGAGAACCCGCCCATCATTTCTTTTTCCCAGGTTAGCTTGATCACGGGCTCATAGGCGCCGCTACTGAAGCTCGAATGCCCGACGGGCGTGGAGATTGCGGCGATCACGCTCATCGCAGGCCGCAGCCGGCTCGCTTCCATGAACTTGTATTTCACGCCGAAGTCCATGTCACTGAATCCGCCGGAGCGTTCTGCGCCCGCACGCTGGTACATCACTCCATCGGCGCCGATGCGCAGCTCCAGCTTCCGGATGAGCCCTACCCGGAGCAGCGGAGTGCCGAATGAGATGGCGTGCCGGTTCTGGGATTGGCTGGTCTCCAAGGCGAGACCGGATTCGATCTGGACCCAGCCGCGCGGAACCACCTGGCTCGATTCGGTATAGTCGGGGCGGTCCGTGACCAGATCACCCGGAGCATCGGCATACAGCAGAACCGGAGAAGCCATCCAAAGCCACGGAAGAATCGCCAGCCGCATGGTCTTCATGTGCCAGCGTAGCGCAGTTTGGCTCAGGCGGTGGCGAGGGCAACGCTCTGGTCCGCCGACAGAGTCTCCAGAACCTCCTGGGTGAGGGGTTCATTCAGTTCTAACCCCAGGACGTATCTGCCGGCCCGCAAAGCGGCATGCCGGACAATCGCGGAGCAGTTCAAGCTCAGCGAGTCGGCCTGGACCTTGACGAAGGAGCCTACCGGAATACGTTTGGGCAGCGTCAGGCCTACTCCATGTTCAGAGACATCCAGGCACCTTCCGAGCGCGTAGTTACGCTCGCCCTGAAGAGTTTGCCAGGAGACGAAGATCAGGCCACTGTGATCGATTCGCGGACTGCGGCGACTCTCTGCCATTTCTCAGGAATTTCCCTAGTGCCTTCATCTTACGGAGGGGTGAGCGCAAAAACCATAAGATCTAATGCCTATTTGCCTTAGGTACTTTAGTGCCGTTTAAGTAATGTCGTGATCGCCGCAGCGGAGGGTCTTACCGCCGGCTGCGGGCGGTCCGGACCTGGGAAGCGGTGTTCTCGGCGACCAGGACGCGCGAGGGATAGAACCCCTGGCGCACGAAGCGGTCGGTGACCAGGCGCATCCCGGTTTCGCGGATCAGCTCGGGAACGGAGCTTTCCACCTGACGGCCCCAGAAGGCGGGCACCAGGTTGCCTCCCAGAGTGTACAGGCGGTTGAACATGTTCACGTTCTGCCCGATCACCACCAGAGAGAACCGTCCGCCGGGCCGCAGCACGCGGCGTATCTCGTGCAGCGTGAGCTGGATATCATCCTGCGATAACAGCTCCAGCAGGTAGCAGCACATCACGGCATCAAAGCTGGCGGAGCGGAACGGAAGGCTGCGGACGTCTACAGCCCCGCAATGCGCCTCGGCCTGCGGACAAGCCTTGCGCGCGACACGCAGCGTGTGGGCGGCCATGTTGGGGGAAAGATCCAGCCCGAAGGTCCTCCCGTCGGGATTGGCTTTCACCAGCCGGCGGAACATTTCACCGCTCCCTGTGGCGACCTCGAGTACCCGCATGCCGTTGCGAATGCCGGAATGCTGGAGCGCGCAGGCATGGGCCTTGGAATGAAAGAAGAACGTGCTGGCCGGGTAAACCGATGAAACCATGTCGTAAACACGGCGTGTCCGCTTGGCGATGGTCAGCGGCAAGCGATCCGTGCGTTGAGGAAGAAGTAGAGAATAGTTAAGGTTGCTCAAATCTTGCTCCCGTTGGTGGGCTACCCGCTACCCACTAAGGATTCGACTCCCACTACGGTACCACTGACTTGCTCTGGAATCTCAATGCCCGTGCTGGTGCCCTCCCCGGGGCGGCTGTCGATCCACATGCGATAGCTATCGCCGTACAGCACTTTCAGCCGTTCATTGACGTTGGTGACGCCGATCCCGCCCTGCTCGAACATGCGCGCGAGCCGGGATTCGGGTATGCCCACACCGTCGTCCTCGACCAGAATCTGGAGCTGGGTCCCCTTACGCCGGCTGCGGACTTTAATGGTTCCACCGTCCACCTTGCTGGCGAGGCCGTGGCGGATGCTGTTCTCCACCAGCGGCTGGAGGAGCATGCTGGGAACCAGAAGATCCAGCGTGTCGGGCTCCACCTCCTTGATGAATCGCAGTTTGTCGCCGAACCGGACCATTTCGATGGCCAGGTAATCATCGATAAAACTCAGCTCTTCGCCGAGCGTAATGAGATTGTCCTGCTGGCGCAGCAGACGCCGGAGGATTTTCGAAAGTTTGTAGACAACCTGCCGCGCCTGCTCCGGATTCAGACGGATCAGCGAGGCCACGGAATTCAGAGTGTTGAACAGGAAATGCGGATTGATCTGGGCGCTGAGCGCGGCCAGCCGGGCTTCGTTGAGTCGAAGCCGTTGCTGTTCCAGCCGCTTCTCGTTGAGGTTGCTGTCCCAGATCTTAATGGGCAGCGCCACGGCGAACAGAGTCGTGGCATAGACCGCCACCGTCACCCAGGGCCCGTCGTTCCAGGATTCCTGCAGCGCGAACAATCCATGGTTGGTGAAGACGGCAGCGAGGGTGGATCGAAGCAGCTCGGCCAGCACGATCATGCCCACGCAAGCGATGCTGAAACCGGCCAGGCGCAGGTCGCCGCGCCGCAGCAGACGAACGATCGCGAGGTCGGGAAAGGGCGTGAACTTCCAGATAAACTCTTTGTCGGGCGCCAGATCGCGGAGCAGGCCGCCCATCACGCCGGCCGCGGCGAACAAGAGCATGGTCAGGGGCCTGGCCTCGAACAGGGCGGGGATCGCAATCAGAACACCGGCCACCAACCCGGTGACATAGCCGCCGAGCATCCCCATCACCAGACTTCCTTCCAGACCCAGGTCGACCGCCTGATAGGCGCCATGCGTGCCGACGCGCACGGCTACGCCGGCCCCGTAGATCAGGGCGCAGACCAGCGCCATCTTGACGCGCTGGGTGAGGGTGCGCTCTTCGCGCATGAGCATTCGCTGAAATCCGGAGGAGCGCGTGAGGATGCTGGCCAGCGAAGCCGCCACGGCGAGCTTCACCAGAAGAATCAGCAAATGCTGTGCAGGCATGTAGGGCCCGGCCGGCACCCGTTACAGAAGCCGCCCTGCGGACATTATAATGGAGTTACTTCACCCGTATTCTTCGCTCTTTCATCATGTCCCCGACATCTGAGCTTCGAAAAGTGGCGGAGGCGGATTTTCCCACCCGCTTCGGGCAGTTCCGCATCTACGGCTTCGCCTATACCGCGGGCGGGGAAACCGAAGAAATTGTCGCGCTCCGGATGGGCGATCTGGAGGACGGCGGTCCGCCGCTGGTGCGGATCCATTCGCAGTGCCTGACCGGAGATACGTTTCATAGCCTGCGATGCGACTGCGGCGCCCAACTGGAGCTGGCGTTCGAGATGATCGCCGGCGAGGGCCGCGGGCTGATCGTTTACGAAAACCAGGAAGGCCGCGGCATCGGACTGTTGAATAAGCTGCGGGCATACGAGCTGCAGGACCAGGGCGCGGACACGGTGGAAGCGAACGAACAGCTCGGGTTCCTGGCGGATTTGCGCGGTTATGAAGCTCCCGCGGCCGTAGTCCGCCACTTCGGCCTCGGCGCGGTGCGGCTGATGTCCAACAATCCGGAAAAGATCCGTGCTCTGGAGAAGGCCGGGGTCCAGGTGACGGAGCGGGTTCCATCCATTGTGGAGCCGGTGGAATCGGCGGCGGATTACCTGCGAACGAAGCGCGAAAAGTTGGGTCATTTGTTCGATCGTTAGATCCTGTTCGATCGTTAGATCCGGGCGAGGCATGCACGTCAAATCGGGTTTGCAGGGTGGAATGTAAGGGTCGGCCCTTTTACACCGGGGCGCCCAGGCTGCGCAGCTTGGCGGCGAGCGTGGTTCGTTTCAAGCCCAGCATGCCGGCCGCCGCGGTCTTATTTCCGCCCGCCTTCCGCAAGGCCTCCTCCAGAATCTGCAGCTCGATCCGGCACATGGCCTGGTCAAAACTCAAGCCGTTTCCGATCAGCGCGGTCGACGGCGGCAGGTTGGATGGGAGGGCGCGTCCGGCGAGCGTGAAATCAGACGGAAGCAGCAGTTCGCGCCGTCCGCTGAGCGCCACCGCCATTTCCACCGCATTCTCCAGCTGGCGGACGTTACCCGGCCAGGAAAACGCTTGCAGCTTGTCCAGCGTCGCGGGCGCCAAGGACCGAAGAACGGAGTGCTCCTGGCGGCAGACTTTTTCGATGAAGTGGTTGGCCAGGAGTGGAATGTCCTGCGGGCGCTCGCGCAAAGGAGGCGTGGCAATCGGGACCACGTTCAGGCGGTAATACAGGTCTTCCCGAAACATTCCCTGGCGGACGCGTTCGAGCAGATTCGCATGGGTGGCGACGATCAGGCGGACGTCCACGCGAATGTTCTCCGAGCTTCCCACGCGCTGGAATTCCCGCTCCTGGAGAAAACGAAGCAGCTTGGTTTGGACGCTCAGAGGCAAGTCGCCGATCTCGTCGAGAAAGAGCGTCGAGTGGTGGGCTTGCTCGAAGCGGCCCATGCGCTGCTGGGACGCACCGGTGAAGGCGCCTTTCACATGGCCGAACAGCTCGGTTTCCAAAAGGCTCTCCGGAAGGGCGGCGACGTTGACCGAAACGATCGGGAAGCGGGCGCGAGGGCTGGCCAGGTGCAGCGCTCGGGCGACGACCTCTTTCCCGGTCCCGGTTTCGCCGCTGATCAGCACCGTAGAACGGCGGCCGGCCACCAGGCGGATGATCTCGACCGTGCGCTGCATGGCGGGGCTGGTTCCGATGAGCATCTCGCGCCATGGTTCGCTGGCCGTTACACTGGACTTCCGGCGGCAGATTTCGGCAGCAAGCTCCATTTTGGCGACCGGATCGTCTCCCGGGCCGGCTACATCATAGGCTCCGAGCTGCATGTAGCGCACCGCATCGGCCACCCGCGCACCTGGATCGAAAACCACGACAGGAACGGACCGCCGCAGCGATAGCAGCTGCTCGAGCAGGTCTGCAACCGCAAAACCCTGCACAGGGGCGGTTACCAGGACAACGTCATAGCTGCGGTTGGCGAGGCGATCGATTCCCTCCGAGCCGATCGGGGTGCGATCCACGGACCAATCCGAAGGCAAATTGACGCGTTCCGCACCTATGAGGAGAGCTTGGATGGCCCCGGATTGCAAACAGACACCTCCGAGCATCCATCGGGCG
>DATIRX010000142.1:0-1950 GCA_035469225.1 Bryobacteraceae bacterium | reverse complement strand
ATCCACTTGCGCGTCAATCGCGTAGCTCTCCACGTCGATTCGCGGGCGCTGGGGCTGGCCCTGCCCCTGCGCGAGAAGTGTCGCCGAGGCGAATGCAGCCGAAAAGACAATTCTACTTAGCATGAACTCGTTCTCCGCTCGCGGCCCTTTCCATCCAGGCCTTCTCCACCCAGTCTGCCGCGGTTTCCATGGGATCCCGCTCGCTCCCCAGCTTCTTCGCCACTTCCGACAAACCGTCGCACATGGTCTGCCGCGCGTCCCCGTCGGATAACAACAGCGAAGCCTCGGAGGCAATCCGTTCCGCCGTCATCTGATCCTGGATCAGCTCCGGCACCACCTGCCGGCCGGCGACCAGGTTCACCATCGTCAGGAATGGCGTACGCACGCGCCATCGCTGCAAATACCAACTTAACGCGTTTACCCGATAAAAGGTCACCATCGGGGTCCCCTGCATCGCGGCCTCAATGGTCACCGTCCCGCTCGCGGCCAGCGCCAACTCTGCTTGGGCCAGCGCATCCCAGGTATGTCCTTCAATAACTTTGATGTCCGCGGCCCGAACCGGTTTCCAAAATCTTGTATTTTCGAGGCCGAATCCGGCCGGCAGCGCCAGCACAAAGGTCACCGGATGCCGCTCCTGAAGGCGTTTAGACGCTTCCAGGACGATCGGGAGATGCCGGGCCACCTCACCCTGCCGGCTGCCTGGAAGGAGTGCCACAATCCGTGAGACTTCCGGGATGCCCAGCTTCGAACAAAGCGCCCCGCGGGTGAGTCTGGGCTTCGCCAGGCGCGACAAGGGATGGCCGATATACACCGCCGGCACACCATGACCGCGAAAGAAGTCTTCCTCAAAGGGGAAGATACAGAGAAGGCGCTGGAGCGTAGCGCGCATGGTTTTCACGCGGCCAGTCTTCCAGGCCCAGGCCTGCGGCGCGATCAGGTAAATGACGCTGACGCCCTGCCGATGCAGCTTGCGGGCCAGCGGCAGATGAAAACTGGGGGAATCGGTCAGGATGGCGACATCCGGGGGCTCGGCCGCACAGGCGCGCTCCAGTTTTTTCATTTCACCCAGAATGCGCGGGATGTGAGGAATCACCTCAATGATGCCGACAACCGCGAGGGAACGCTGATCCACGATGGCCCGGACTCCGGCGGCCTGCATGCGGGGACCGGCGCATCCGAAAAACTCGGCTTCGGGATGGCGCGCCTTCAGGGCTTGCACCAGGCTGGAGGCGTACAAATCGCCGGAAGCTTCGCCCGCGGAGATGAAGATGCGCACCTGCCACCAGTCTAACCGGTCGCATTGCCCACAGAATCGCCCGGATGAACGATGTGCTTGACAGACAGTGCAGCAGCAGCCCAGGCAGGACGGCGCGACGCTGGAACTCGCCAAGTCGATTTACAGCCGCGCCTTAACGGCTCTCCAGGAAGCAAAAACGATGGACGACATGAAGAAGCTCGCTGACGATTTGGCTTCCCCGGACGGGATCAGCGTAGACCGTTTCGGCCGCACGGTTCTAACCCGGAAAGAGGCGGATGGTGAGTTGGCGTCCATGCTCGCTCTTCCTCCGGAACGCCGAGTCACACAAATGGATATTCTCTGGGCGGAACAGAACTCAGACCGTCTGATCGTGGTTGCCTGGGTGCTGCCCAATGAGGTGGAGCGAATCGACACAGAAGGCGACTTTGGGCCGCCAGGAAGCAAGCATCGTTTGACTCGCGGCACCTTAGTGAGAGACATCTTCCAGAAAACGGCAATTGGCTGCGCCGCATTCAGCACGACAAGCTTTTTCCGAACGATACCGTGCACGCGGTAGATGGGATGCCCCGCATCGTGGCGCCGCTTGACGAGCGAAATCGGGTGATGCCCCTCAATTAATTTTAAAGCGTCGGCGAGTCATCCCCCAGCAGCGCCTTGCGCACGATCTTGATGGGCGGGAAGCCCTGCTTCAT
>DATIRX010000141.1:0-11282 GCA_035469225.1 Bryobacteraceae bacterium | reverse complement strand
AATGTCCTTTCAATTCGCCGTCAAGCCGGCTTTCTGATGGCTGCTGATCAGAACTGGAACCGGCCCACCAATTGTCCCTGCCGCGGCTGCCCGCCGCCGGTAGCGAACGTGCCCTGGGTCAGGACGGCGTTCTGGATGAATCCGAAACCTGCCGAAGTTTGCGTCGAGCCCGCGACGCGATTCTGCGGCGCCGCCGGATTATTGGACGTCGGATCGTTGATGATGGCGCGGTTAAACACGTTGGTAAATTCCACACGGAGGTTTAACGACATGCGCTCTCTTATCCGGAAGTTCCGGCCGAATGCCAGGTTCTCGATGGGATGGCGCTGGCGGCGGTAATCGTTGTAATACGTCGCGGAACCGAACTGACCGGGTCCCGGGTTGGTCCATGCCTTCGGGTTCAGCACGAAGGTGGTATTCGGATCGAAGCAATGGCAGTTCAGGTCCTGCGTAAACAGCGGCTCACCGGGAACACGATTTTGAACCGCGTTTTGGAACACCGCGCTGCCCAGCGACGGAGTGGTAGTGGCGGCCGGCGGCGCGAACGGCAGGCCGCTGGCGTATTGCAGGAATGTGCCGATCTCCCAATCGCGGACGGCATAGGACAGCCACTTGTTCTTGCTCCAGGCCGGGGTCCTATAGTTGACCGAGAGTCCGTTGATGAACGGGCGCGAGCTGGATGAAAGTCCCTTAAAGTTCGGGCGATTCTCTATGTCACCAACGTTAACCACCCCGGTGGTAGCAGCTGGAATGGAACTCGATAGCGTATCGAGCTCCTTCGAAAACGTGAAGGCGTAACTGACTTCCAAGCCATGCGAAGTCCGCTTCGTGACCTTCGCCTGAAGCGAGTCATACCAGGTCTTGCCGAGCGGCGCCCACAGCGGCGTCAATCCGCCATTAAACTGCGGAAAGGGTCGTAACGATTGCGCCACTGTCCCCGTGAATCCTGGAAACGGCAGTTTGTTCTGGAAACGGCCCGCCCCGGCTGCGGTGATCGACGAGTTGAGAATCGTGAGGTCGGCCGCGTTGTTGAGGCTCAAGCCATTCAATCGGAGCGTGTCCTGACCGATGAAGTTGTAGTTCACCAGGTTCGCGGTAGTTAGCCAGATCTGGCGATTGGCCACATAGGAAGCTTCCACCACCAGATCCTTGGTCAATTCGCGCTGCAGGCCGATGGACCACTGATACTGGCGGCCTGGCCGGCCGGCGTTCTGGTCAATCACCGAGTTCGGGCCTGCCCCTACCCGCGCACCGCCCACCGGGTAGTAGCCCGGACTGAAGTTCGGCCAGGCAATCTGCGACGAGGTCAAGGGAAGTCCGCCCGCTAGCGTCATCACTTCGCGCCCCGGGTCCGAGTTCGGTCCAAATGGATTGGTGGCCGAAACGACGCCACCGGCGAGGTTGTATTGCGGAGTTCCGCTATAGGCGATGCCAAAGCCGGCGCGCAGGACGGTTTTCGGATTGATCTGGTAGGCAACACCCAGGCGTGGGCCAAATGCCCACGGGTAATTGTTGGCGAAGTGGCAGTTGCAGGTGGCCTCATACTGCACGGCGCCCGGACGCCCGTCTACCGTGGGATTCGCCAGATTCGGCGCAAGCGTTGCCATGCGGCCGTACTGTTCCTGGAAGTACGTGGAGTAGTCGTAGCGCAAGCCGTAGTCGAGTGTCAGCCTGCGGGTGATCTTCCAGGTATCCTGCGCATAGAATCCCAGCTGCTTCTTGCCGATGCGGCCGCGCGAGCCGGGCTTGACGTTACCGTTGTTCACCAGGCCCAGCAGGAAGCTGGCGTACGGGAATCCAATGGTGTTGCCCTGTACCTGCGCATTCGGATTTCCCGCCACCACGTAAGGAAGTGCGGTCTGCTGCGGTCCGAAAGCATAGTTGCCATTCACGTCACTCTCATCCAGGCGGTAGTCGCCTTGATTGCGCAGCTCGCCGCCGAATTTGTACGTGTGGTTGCCTTTCACCCAGGTCAGGCTGAGGATCGCGGTGCCCTGCTGGAAAACGTCATCGGCCAGAGCGCCCGTGGAACTGATATCCTTGCTGCCGCCGGTCTGCGTGTTGTTCATACCGGTGAAGTTGGGAAAGGTTGCCTTGCGTCCGGTAAAGGGTCCTTTCAAGCCGAGTCCCGCCGTGGCATCGTAGAGATCCCCGAGCGCGGGCCGGCCCAGCCAGTTCTGGGTGAAGCCGATGCCCCAATGCACCAGCATGGTGGGGCTCAAAGTCGTATCCCAGTTGAGACGCTCCGTGTGGGCGCGAATGTACGTACCGATTGCGGAGGAGACCGGCAGCGGCAAACCGTCTGCGCCGGCGCAGAAATCGCACTTCGTGCTGGTGCGGTTCATCAGCAGCGAAAACTTGTTCTTGGAACCAACCACCTGGTCGATTTTGACGGAAGGAACCTGAGTGACGCGCTCCTGCAGATATCCGCCCTGGAAATTGTTGACCAGCAGGCTAGGATTCGTGGGAAGCGGAATGAGGGCCTGCACCTTCAGCGCGACTGGATCGAGTCGTTCCTTCTGGATAATGTTGCCGGGGAACGGGTCGGTCACCACTCGGCCGTCCGCGAGGGTGCGCCGGGTATTGGGGTCGTAAATCATATTGGGAAGGATGGGCCGGCCCACGGCGTCGTTGCCCAGGCTGTTGGTGAGCAGCGCTTTGCTAAAGTCACCGATGCGGTAGGCAGCGGTAGGTACGGAAATCGCGTCCGCAATGACATTCGCGCCGGCGCGGTACTGTTCCCAATTGACAAAGAAAAACGTGCGGTTTCGGCCGTCGTAGACCTTGGGAATCCATGCGGGACCGCCAAACGTGAAGCCGTAATCGTTGCGGCGCGTTTTGGCGCGCGGATTGCCATCCGCGATGGTGGAAGCCTTTGCATTGTAGATGTTCAGCAGCGGTTGGCCGGCGGCGAGCTTCTCATGCACGAAGTACTCATAGGCGGTGCCATGAAAAGCGTTGGTGCCGGATCGCATGGTGATATTCATGATCGCGCTGCCGGCCTGCCCGAACTCTGCCGCGTAGTTGCTGGTCTGAATGGCGAATTCCTGAACGGAATCCACGCCCACCTGGTTCTGCTGCGATGCCCCCTGGCCGAGACTGTTGGACGCGTCCATGCCTTCCACCAGCATGGTCTGCGAATTGTTGACGCCGCCGTTGATGCGAACCGTCGGACCGGTCACTCCGATGGTCATCGCGGAGCCTGGAATCAAGGCCACCACCGCGATCGGATTACGGATGCCGCCGCTGCCCGCGCTGCCACCGGTCTGCAGAACCGGCAGGCTGTCCATCCGCTGGATGGACACCACGTGGCTCAATTCGCCGCTCTCCGTCTTGAGCAGCGGAGCCGCCTCGGTTACGGTCACGGCTTCGGTCGCGCTGCCTACCTCGAGCGCGATATCAATCCGGATGGTCTGCGCGTTCTGGACCGTGAGGCCCTGGCGGATGAACTTCTTGAATCCGGCCACCGATACGCGGATTTCATAGTCGCCCGCCGCCAGGGAGGGAATCGTGTAATTCCCCGTGGCAGAGGATGCCACGGTGGTAACCACTCCCGTTTGCGTATTGCGGGCCTCGACCGCCGCGGCGGCCACCACGGCGCCGGCCGGATCGGAAATCGTTCCAGTAATCGTGCCTCGATCGGACTGTGCAAACAGCCCAACCGTTGCGAACACCAACCCAAATAATACAGATCGCATCGAAGACCCCCCTGAAAGCTCTGCGGAATGCTGCTGAAACTCTACCGCTCCCCACCGGAGCGAATCTAGTTGTCTCGAACTGCCTTGAAATCGCCTTTTTTATCGCCTTGCGTCCACGTTCCCACCAGGGATCGGCGCGGACTGGTGACGTCCTGGATCTTGGCGTCGATCGTCACCCGGGCCGTGCCCCCGGTGCGATCTTTGTAGTTCGCCTCGAAATGGAACTGCCAGTTCGAGGGGTCCAACGCCGTTTTCTCGAGGGGGGACGAACGGGCGCCCGGATTCATGATCCCGGTGATGGACGCGCCATCCCAATCCATGACCAGCGTCACCGGCGTGCGTTCCGCCGCGTTCACTCCCCAACTTCCGTGCCAGGTGCCCCGGAGCGGATGCCCTTCCTGGGCAATCAGCCAGGGCGCGAGCAACATCGCGGCGGCTACTGCTCTCAACCTCATTGACCCACCAGATGGCTGGGGTCCCGATTGTTGTCCTGGCAAAAATATTCCTCGAAGTCTTCGTCCGGAACCCAGTAGATGTAATGGCCGCCGGTCCATGGCTTCGTATACGCCTTGACGTCGTCGATGGTGGCTTCGTACTTCAGCGTGTTGTAGTCGGGCCGCGAGATGCGCTCGATGATATGCAGCGATTCCGTATGCGGATAGCCGGCTCGGGCAAACCAGAATTGCTCATTGAAACCCACGGAGTCGACCACCAGCGTTTCTCCCTCCCACTTTCCTACCGAGTGGCCGAGGAAGGTCGGAATGAAGTCATCGGAAGTCGGATGCGCCCGGCCATCGGTATAGATCACCCGCCAGGTCCGAGGTCCGCCTCCGGAAAGCACCAGCACGCGCTTGGCTTCCGGCAGTTCATAAATCTGCAAGCCGTACGGCGTATGGAATTGCCGGGGGCCCCCGGGAGGGACACACCGGGCATGGGGATCGTTCTTCTGCTGGTCGGCGCGCCGTGCTTCGTACAACGCCTTGGCCCACGGCTGGAAGGGCACCTCGCTGATCTCCAGATTCGTCGGCAGATTCATGCCGTTCTTGCCGGTCAGACCGCCCGTACCCGAATTCCAGAATCCGGTCTTGCCCGGCGCCGCGGACAACATCGGATGGCCATCGGGCCATCTCGGCGTCGGAGCGGAGGGTGGCCTGGCCCCGCTGGCGCGACCTGTGCGGGTACCGGTGGGACCTGCGGGCGTGCTCGCGGGAGCCTGAGCGAAGACCAGGGTCCCCAGGGTTGCCGCCGCCAATGAGAGCAAAATGAACGTGTGCGGGCGCATGACTAGATCTCCTAAGATCCCGGGGCTATTTGCCCTGGCTCGACGCGGCGCCCAGACGCTGGCCCGTCGAGGTGAGGGTCACCGCGCGGGCATTCGCGTGGGTCCCGCCGTCCTTGGCTTGCGTGCCTTCCACCGTCACCACATCGCCGATCTTCATGGAGGTCCTGGTCCAGCCCGTATTCCGTAGTGCGCCGGGCGCTCCCATCTCGAAAGCCCAGTTCGCCACGTGGCCCGCTTCGTCTTCCACATCGATGTAGAAATAGACGTGCGGATTGCTCCAGTCAATCTTCGTTACGGCTCCGGTGAGCTTCACGGTTTTCTTGCCGTCGTATTCGGCGGCGAAGGAATGATGTGCCCAAGAGGGCGCGCTCGTCCCCAAAACAGTCAAGAAGGCTACGGCCAATCGAAGCTTCATAAGCAAAACGCCCCTGTGGGGCCATTGTATGTCACCCGGAGCATCGGAACATTCCAGTATAGTTGATAATAATTATCAACTGTATTGATGCCGGTATTCCGGGGAGGACCGCGGGTTTCGCGGTATGATGATACGGATCTCCACCCTGAAGCCTGGCCGGGAGTGAGCCCGAATGAAAGCTTGGTCGTTGGTTGTTTTGTTCACGTTCGCCGCCCTGATCGCGGCCACCTGGATCGCGCCGTTGCCTTCCACCGTGTTCGCGCAGCAGAAGGGGGATCTGGTACCGGGCGCGCCGGGACAAGGGGGAGCGCTGCCAGGACCTGGCTTCGGACGAGGGGGAACCCCGACCTTCGCGGGTCCGCCCGCAGGCATGCAGGCGTTGCCGGGCGATCTGTTCACGTCGAAAAATTTCTACCTGGATAAGGCTCTTTGGTCTGACAAGCGCTACTTCCGCTGCAACACGCCCCGCCAGATCACCGATATCTGGACTTCGCGCCGGATTGGCGACAAACCGCCCGGATCTGCTTCCTGGGGCGACTGCAACATCGACTATCCTCGCGAAAAGATCGTGAGTCCTTACCCCTATAAGACCGCCCGGGAACATTACGACGCGCTGCTGGCCAAGGCCAAGGCTGCGGGCGGCCCGACGATTTACACCAAGGCCACCGTGCCGGATTGGGATGGCTGGTATGGCCGCGACAACTCCTATTCCAATTCGCAGTGGACCTGGGGAACCATCAATCAGGTTCCTACGATCCTGTCCCTGCTCACTCCGGAATATCAGAAACGCATGGTGCAGATGAACTTTCATGAGGGCGTGAATAATGCGCCGCAATGGAACGCATCCTTTTGCTACCCGGAAGGATTCATGCGCTGGTGGTCCCAGGCTTCGGCAGGCGGGAATTTCCAGCTCACCATGAACGCCAGCCAGGTCCAGTTCTTGTCCGGACTCGCCGCCAACTTCCTGCGCCAGGTCTTGATCGGCAAGCAGCATGTGCAAAAGGTCCCGCAGTGGTACGGAGAAACGATTGGATTCTGGGATAAAACCACTCTGGTTACGTGGACCGCGAATGTGCAAGGCTGGACCTTGTCGCACTCCATGTTCGAATTCAGCGATAAGCTGCAGACCATCGAAACCTACACGCCGGTCTATAACAATGGAGCCTTCGTGGGGCTGGATCACGAAGCGATTTTTTACGATCCTGACGCGTTCGTCGCGCCCCTGCACCTCACCATGCGGTTCAATCGCGCTGCGGGCCTGGACAATCCCACCCGGCGGTACACCTACATCGAATGTCTGAGCAATCTCCGGAATGTGGATGGCCGGCCAAGCCAGCTCACGGCTGCCAGCGATCGCTTCATCGATTACTATGGCCGGCCGTGGGCCAAGAACTGGGAAAAGTACTTCGAGGCAGGCTGGGATAAGCCGCAGGACGACCTTCCCAAGGAACTGTTCGATATCTTTAAATAAGGAATACAACAAATGAACAAGAGAGTCTTGACGATGGTTGTGCCTGCAGCACTCCTGTTGGCGCTATTCATCACACCGGCCTTTTCTCACCACTCCTTCGCCATGTACGATCAGACCAAGACGGTGACTCTGACGGGAGCTGCCAAGCAGTTCGTGGCACAGGCCAACCATGCCGAGATCCATTTCGTTCTACTCGCGCCCGATCGCAAGGGCTTTTCCAAAGGCCCGGATGGCAAATACGTCGAGTGGGGCGTCGAGATGGCCGGTGCGGCCGCGGTGGCGCAGCAAGGGATTACGGCGGAATCCTTTAAGGCCGGCACGGTATTCAGTGTGAAGCTGAATCCCTTGCGCGACGGCAGTAATTTTGGATCCCGGATCGGCGCCATCGCCAAGTGCCCGGTGGATCCGGCCACCAACAAGCCTAAACTGCCGGAAGCCGACAAGCACTGCGACTCCGTTCCCGGCAACACGCTCCTCGGCGGGACCACGTTCTAGCTTGAAGCAATTCGCCGAGTGGTTGTCCACAACGTCGCCCAGTGTCTTCATCCAGAACCATAACAGCTGGGCCATCCCGGCGATTCAATCCGTTCACATCGTCGGCATCGCGATCGTATTGGGCTCCGTCTTCATGATCGACCTCCGCATCCTGGGATGGGCGGGAATGGACCAGACGCTCCGGCAAACCACCAGCCGGTTCGGTCCGTGGCTGACGGGCGCGCTCTGGGTGATGCTCGCCACGGGCATCCTGATGGTGATCGGCGAGCCGGTGCGTGAGCTCATCACCTTTTCGTTTTGGCTCAAGATGTTTCTGGTGGCGGTGGGCGCAGGGATCGCGGTTGTCTTCCAGAGGACCGTCCGCAAACGCGAAGGGGACCGCGCCGGTGGAGCGCTTAAATCGCTCGCGGTACTGACGTTCCTCATCTGGGCGTGCATCATCGTTCTCGGACGCCTGATCGCCTATGACCACGTCTGGGGTTCCTGGTCGCCCGCACCCAGGTCGTAGAAGATGGATATTGCGGCGATACTCAGCTGGATCGAGGCAACCAGTCTGGCGACTGGAATCCGCGAATCGCTCTTTTTGTTTCCGCTCCTCGAATCGATTCACGTGATTGGTCTGGCGCTGGTGTTCGGCACCATCGCGATCATCGATCTTCGGCTGCTGGGAGCCGCTTCCACCGAGCGCCCGTTCAAGCGGATGGCGTCCGACATCCTGAAATGGACCTGGGGTGCGTTCGTGTTGACGGCGTTGACCGGAGCGCTGATGTTCATGACCAACGCGGGCGTGTACTATCACAACTTCTATTTCCGGACGAAGATGCTGCTGCTGGTTCTCGCCGCGGTCAACATGCTTTCCTTTGAGCTGACCTTGGGCCGCCGGGTTCATACCTGGGATAAAGCGTCGTCCGCACCCCCGGCAGGCCGGGCCATTGCGGCCCTCTCCATCGTCATTTGGATCAGCGTGATTTTTGCAGGCCGGCTTATCGGCTTCACCACCAGCCGCGCGAAGCAGACCACGCCTGCCCCGGCTGATTCAAGCCTCGAGGAGCTGTTTCAATCGGCTCCCGCCGCGCCGCCGCAGCAGAAGTAGGCCGGCACGCTTCTATTTGAAGATGTCGAGGATTTCCTGGGGAAGCTGGTCCTGGGGCTTATCCCAGCCCACTTCGAAGTACTTTTCCCAATTCTTGGCCCACGGCCGGCCGTAGTAATCGACGAAGCGAGGATCGGTGTTGGTGAGTTGCGTCGGCCTGCCATCGGTGTTCTGAATATTGCTCAAGCACTCGATGAAGGTATAGCGGCGATTGGGATCGTCCGGGGTCGCCCGGCGGGCGAAGCGATAGCTGGCCCGGACCGGAGCGACAAAGGCCTCGGGATCGTAAAATATCGCCTCATGATCCAGGCCCACGAACTTGCCCTGGGCGTCGTAGGCGGGCTTGAAGGTTTCCACCGTCTCCAGCTTGTCGCTGGTCTCAAACATGGCGTGAGTCAGCGTCCACCCTTGAATATTCGCCGTCCAGGTAACCAGCGTTGTTCCATCCCAGAATCCGATGGTCTCCCCGTACCACTGGGGGACCTTCTGCACGTGTTGCTCCTTGCCGACCATCACCTGGCGGAGGAAGTTGTCCGCGATACCGGAGAGCATCTGGACGTTCCAGGTGGTCATGGTGAGCTGGAAATTTCCGGCCTGCGATGGCTGCGACCACCAGCGGATGAATCCTTCCGGATAACAGAAGGAGGCGTTCCACTGTGGCGCGTTGGTCACTGCCTCGTGATAGATCAGCTGCACCATGCGCTTTTGATACTCGGGAGTGAGCAAAGACAATACCGTGGGGGCCTGGCTGACTCCCCAGATCCATTCCGACCCATGATCGGCCTGCGCGTCCCGCGAATAGTACCCATCCCAATCGGGCACCGTCGCCTTGGTGTACACCGTGGGACCTCCCTTGGCTTTCGCTGCCGTCAGCAAGGCTGCGTAGTGTTCCTTGGCCGTCTTGTAGGGGTAGGGGCTCAGGATACTCTCGCGCGGCAGGTCCACGTTGCAGTCGGCCCAGGAAGCCGAGGCGGGCGGATTGGGGCCGATTCGCTGTTCATTCCACATCTCGGTCAGCCGCTGCGGCACGTTGCAGCGGTAGTAGCGCTTGTCCATCCAGAGCGCCTTGTCTTTATAGAAGTTTTTCGACGTGAACAGATCGATCGGAAGCGGCTGGACTCCTTCCGGCGGCCCTAAAATCACTGGCGGAGGTCTCCGCCCGCCCTTCCCCTTCCCTGCCGGCGGCTGCTGTGCATAGACCTGAGTCGATAGGGGCGCGAACGAAGCTAAGATAGCGATTAGAACGACGACGGTGAACAAAACAACGGACGAGCTGGGTCTCATGTGCATCCACTCCCTCGCGGTCGCGATCGTTTCATGATACATCGCAGTTATCGGTTCGCGGAGGCGAGCTTACTCAACGATCCCGTCCTGCTTCGCGGCTTCTTGAGCCCTTTTGTCCTTGGGATACCAGTAGCGCAGATGGCAGCTCTCGCACGCCTTGTCGATGCCATCGAGCCCCAGCAGAAACGCGTCCTTATCCTTTGCATCCACCGCCTTCATCGCCGCGGAGGCCGCATCCTGGAGCCTCTGTGCGCGGCGCAGGAAGGTGGAACGGTCGGCCTCGAGCAATGTCTGAATTTCCTCTGGTTCACTTTCCACTTCAGGGTTTTTCGACCGGTCCCTGGGCCGTGCGGCCCTGCGGCCCTGAAGTAAATTCGGCGCTTCACGCAGGACCATCAGACGCTGCCGGACGTTCTCCCATTCCGCGTTGGTGTGCGGCGCGACTTCCCTGATCCCCCGCTCGTCCGCGATGGTCTGGACCGATTGGAACAGGAAGTCCGCACTGGGGTCCACCATGGAGTGCATGATGTCCTTGACGGTTGCGGGCCCGCGGGCAGCGCCCACCACACCCGACCAGAGAAGCAGTGAGAGTACAGCCGCGAGTTTCGCCCTGCTCGCGGCGCCATGCCGGAAGATCAGATAGTTTACGGCGATGAGCGCCAGCAGGATGACTTTGAGGATGAACCAGGGATTCTGCACATATTGCCCGGCGTGGGCGCCGAACAGGACCATCCCGCTGGCCGCGGCGAGGCCCAAAGCGATTCGCTTGGGAATGCGCAGCCCCTCCACCACTTCCGGCACGGAATAGCTCCGCATCCCCACACCGAGCCGGCGAAGATCGGTCACCACAACCATGCCGCCGAGCAGAACAAATGCCACCACATGGACTGTCAGGAGGACCGGATAAGCGTATGCTGTCGAGCCCATGAATCCGATGAAGACCCCGCCGGACGGCACCAGCGCCCACAGCCCCAGCGAGATGCACGCAACCATGGAACCCCTGCCTCCGCCGGTGTCCGCTGCCGCTGCCTTGCGAACCATCGTGAAATGAAAAACAATCGCCAGCAGAAGAAGCAGCATCTTGAAACGAAATGCACCGTTGACGTAGTACATCTCCGGATCGATGGAAAAAAGCACAAGCCCGGAAAGAATCGCGAGCGACAGGCCGCCGAGTGTCCACGGCATCAGGTTCTTCCACAGCTGCGCGGTGCGGTTCTGAGTCAGCCCGAGGCCGAGCAGTCGAAGGTTGACCACCGCCGCAGTCCCGGCGCCGCAAACGATCCCGGCGATATGGATACACTCCAGGATTGGAAATGCGGACCTGTATGCATTGACCGGGTTTAGAATCAGCATGGGGTGGTCACACGTTCGCGAACTGCTCTAGCGTGCCGCGCTCGGATCACCCGTGGGCGGAGGGGCCTGGTCCTGCTGTCCGCGGGGACCTAACAACTCCGTAAACAGGGGCTTCAACGCATCGGCCCAAGCCTGGTAACCGGGGATCGCGGGGTGGAGCTTGTCGCGATTCATCATGCCGTCAAACAGCT
>DATIRX010000140.1:0-3968 GCA_035469225.1 Bryobacteraceae bacterium | reverse complement strand
TCCACGGAGTCGGCTTCCTTGATCGTCGCTGCGCACGCTTCGGGAACAGAGGCGTACTCCCCCGTCCCGACCATCGCCAGGAGTGCGGCGCCGTAGGCCGAGCCTTCCTGCGTTTGGAGCCGCGCAACCCGCTTGCCGAATACATCCGCCAGGATTTGCCTCCACACCAAACTGCGGGCGCCGCCTCCGGAAGCGCGTATCGACGACACCGGGACGCCCATCTGCTCCACCAGATCGAGACAGTCCTTCTGGCTATAGGAAACGCCTTCGATCAGCGCGCGAATCAGATCCGCACGCGCGTGCCTGGCATGCAGACCGATCCATCCTCCGCGGGCCAGCGGATCGAGGTGCGGCGTCCGCTCGCCCATCAGATAGGGGAGCCAGAACAGACCTTGCGAGCCAGCGGGGGCAGCGGCGGCTTCGGCGGTCAGATCGTCATAGGCCGCGCCGGGCGCGAGTTGGTTGCGAAACCACTGCAGACTCAATCCGGCGCCTTGCGTGACACCCATCAGGTGCCACTTATCCCGAACCGCGTGGCAGAAGGTGTGGACGCGGCCCTGCGAATCATACGCGACTTGTTCCATGTGCGCGAACACTACGCCGGATGTGCCCAGAGTGCAGGAAACCACGCCCGGCTGAACGATTCCGTTGCCCACGGCGCCGGCGGCCTGATCCCCGGCACCGCCGACTACTGGCGTTCCAGCCTGGAGCCCGGTTATCGCGGAGGCTTGCGCTGAGATCGCGCCGCTGACGTCCGCCGACTCGTAACATGCGGGCAAGATACTGCGGTCCAGGGTGAGCCCATCCATCATTTCAAACGACCAACGCCGATGGACCACATCGAACATGGCGGTACCGGAGGCGTCGGAAACCTCCGACGCAAATTCATCCGTGAGACAGAAGCGAACGTAATCTTTGGGCAGAAGCATCTTGCGGACCCGGTCGAAATTCCGCGGCTCATGGTCCCGCACCCACAACAGCTTAGGCAGCGTAAAGCCGGTCAGTACGGGATTGGCCGTATGCTCCAGGACCTTGTCCTTGCCAATGGTTCGGTGGATGAAATCGACTTGGGTCTGGCTGCGCTGATCACACCAGATCAGCGCGGGACGGATCACCGCATGATTCTGGTCCAGAATCACCAGGCCGTGCATCTGGCCGGATAAGCCGACGCCGCGCACGCGATCGCCAGTGGCGCCGGCCTTCGCGAGCACACCCCGGATCGCCTGTTGAGCGGCTAGCGCCCAATCCTGCGGGCGCTGCTCGGCCCACAGAGGCTGTTCCATCCGCATGTCCTGATGCGGAGCGGTCACGGCGGCGATTTCCTTACCGCGTGCGTCCACCAACAGGGCGCGCGTGCCGCCGGTACCTACGTCCACTCCCATCCAATACATAGCGATTGGCAGATACTACCATTAATCTAAATGCATCCGAACATGAATCCCATTCCCGAAGGCCAGCAGCAGGCGCTAGTTTCTCGCCTGATGAAAGCGTGCGGCGGGTCCTATAGTCCCGAGGTTCGGCGCAAATACTTCATCTCCGGACCGCAGTGGGCCGCGGCTTATCCGGGCCATGCGTTGTTCCACGCTCCCACGCGCCCCGAGATTAGCTTCCGGGAAATCATTCGCAGGTATGCCGAAATCGGCATTGGATATTGGGCGACCCACGATAGCGACGTGATTCCGACCGAGGCGATGGGCACGGAACGGCAGAGCCGGATCGTCGCCGAAATTCAGCAAGCGCTCCGCGAGAACGGTGTCAAGTGCTCGATGGTCACCGCTGAGACATTTCATCATGCCGTGTGGGCCGCGGGTCCGGCGGCGGAAGCCCCGCAGGTCCGCGAGTATGCCAAGTTCCGCGTCAAGAATACCGTGGACATCGGGCATGAGCTGGGCGCGAGCTTCGTGGTGTACTGGCCGGGATCGCTGGGTTACTATGTCCAGGGCGCAATCGATGAAACGCAGACGCTTCGCTGGTACGCGGAGGCGTTGAATGCCGCTTGCGAGCACGATTTGGAGGTCGCGAACAAGAACGATCGGCCGACGTTGAAGCACTGCCTGGAGGCGAAACCTTTTGAGCCACAGGCGGAGATTCTTCTGCCGACCAGCGACGCGATGCTGGCCTTCATCGCATCGGGACTGCTGACGCATCCGGAAATGGTCGGGCTGAATCCGGAGTATCTTCACGAGCTCATGTGGGGCGCGGCGCCGCGCGCGGCTTTGGCTCGAGCGTTAGTGGCAGGCAAGCTCTTCCACTTCGATATCAACGACGGGTACCGGCTCAAACACGACGTGGATATCGGAATCGGCCTGGTGAATCCCCTGGACTGGTTGAACGTTCTGGTGCTGCTGCGAAGCCATAACTACAACGGTCCGTTCAATCTGGATTACAAACCGCCGCGCACCACCAGCCAGTTCGGCGTGTTCGAAGTGAGTTTCCCCACCGCGGTCGATCGCTTTATTACGCTTTGGGAAATGGCCGGCGAAGCAATCGCGGATCCCATTATCAAAGAAGCCACGGATGCACTGAAAGCCGGCGGCCCGCCTGCCCACCCGCGCGATGCCGACGGCATTTTCGCCGCGAATCGCGAGCTGCTGACCCTGCATGAGCTGATCGCGCACCGCCTGGTACAGATCCTGCTGGGATTGCATCGCGGCCGGACGTTTTCTCTCTAGTCCCAGCCCGATCCGGCCGTCGCAGGCACGCGCATGCATTCGCGATCGCGATCCGCCGCACGAGCTGCGGATACCATAGCAAAACGAACGCTCAGGTGAACGCGGGCTTCATGGGATGGTATCCTTGCCGAGAGTTCATCATTCCGCCTAAGGAGGCAGTTTCCATGAGAATTGTTTCCGCCGTTCCGGCGCTGCTGCTGGGAATGATCCCGGCATGGGCGCATCACTCTTTCTCAGCGGAATACGACGCCAACAAGCCGGTCAACATCAAAGGCGTGGTTGCGAAACTGGCATGGGTGAATCCGCACGCCTATATCTACATCGATACCAAGGATGCCGGCGGGAAAGTCTCCCGTTATGCGTTCGAGACCAGCAGCCCCAACGCGCTGCTGCGACGCGGCTGGAAACGCGACTCGCTCAAAGAAGGCGACGAAGTCACCGTGGACGGCTATCTCGCCAAGGACCCGCGGCCGCTCACGGATGGATCGCTGCACGGGAATGCCCGGCTGGTTACGCTGGCCAACGGCAAGACGGTCTTCGCGGGGACCTCCGCCGACGATGGAGGCCCCGGTAAATGACCTGGCGATCCGTTTCGTCCCTGGCCGCAGCGGCCACGGTCGTCGGGATGTTGGCGCTCGCACCGCTGCGCACCATCGCGCAGTCCACCGAAAACGCAAACGCGAAAGGAAAAAACCTGGGCGGGCCGGGCGGCGTGATCGCCGTGAACGGCGTACGGGACGAAAATCTTCCGCCTCCGCCCGTGGGCCCGGCTCCGCGGTTTTACGATGGGAATCCGGATCTCTCCGGAGTCTGGTTGTCCGGGAACTACAGCTTCGCCAATATGGGCGGGCCTCTGCCTTTGCAGCCCTGGGCGCAAAAAGTTATGGAGGAACGCCAGGCCACACAGGGCCGAGATGATCCGGAAGCCAAGTGCCTGCCCGCGGGCGTTCCGCGCATTACACCCTACCCGTTCAAGATCATCCAGGCTCCCAAAGTCATCGCCATGCTGTTTGAAGGCAACGTGCATAGCTACCGGCAGTTCTTCCTGGACCGCGGCCATGACAAGGATCTCGACCCGAGCTGGATGGGCGACTCGATCGCTTCCTGGCAGGGCAACACGCTGGTGGTGGATACCGTGAACTTCAACGACAAGACCTGGCTCAATGGCCGCGGCGCGCCGCATACCGAAAAACTTCACGTCATCGAACGCTACTCGCGGCCCGATCTGGGGCATCTTGAAGCCGAGATCACCATGGAGGATCCCGGCGCTTTCACCAAGCCGCACACGTTCAAACG
>DATIRX010000139.1:0-6680 GCA_035469225.1 Bryobacteraceae bacterium | reverse complement strand
ACCCCTAAAACATGGCTACTCCAGTCCCCATCACTGTCGCCCATGGCGACGGAATCGGCCCCGAAATCATGGCCGCCACCCTGCACATCCTCAAGGAGGCCGGTGCAGCTCTTGAAATAGACACCATCTAGGTCGGCGAGAAGGTTTACCTCACCGGCAACACCTCCGGTATCGCGCCCAGTTCCTGGGATTCGCTCCGCCGGACCAGGGTATTTCTGAAAGCTCCCATCACCACCCCTCAAGGCGGCGGTTACAAGAGCCTCAACGTCACCACCCGCAAGATGCTCGGCCTCTACGCCAACATCCGGCCCTGCGTGTCGTACCATCCGTTCGTCCGCACCAAGCACCCTGGCATGGACGTCGTCATCGTCCGCGAGAACGAAGAAGATCTGTACGCCGGCATCGAGTATCAGGCCACGCCCGACGAGATCATCGCCCTCAAGGTCATCTCCCGCCCCGGCAGCGAGAAAATCGTCCGCTACGCCTTCGAGTACGCCATGCAGTACAAGCGCAAAAAGGTCACCTGCTTCACCAAGGACAACATCCTGAAGATGACCGACGGCAGCTTCCACAAGATCTACGACGAAATCTCCGCCGAATATCCCAGCCTCGAGAAGGAACACTGGATCGTGGACATCGGCGCAGCCAAGCTGGCCGACACGCCCGAAGCCTTCGACGTCATCGTCATGCCGAACCTCTATGGCGACGTGCTCTCCGACGTGGCCGCGCAGATCGCTGGTTCCGTCGGCCTCGCCGGATCGTCCAACATCGGCGCGCATGCCGCGATGTTCGAAGCCATCCACGGTTCGGCGCCCCGCCGCGCCGGCCAAAACCTCGCGAATCCCTCCGGACTGCTGCACGGCGCTCTCCTGATGCTGGTCCACATCGGCCAGCCCGAGGTCGGCGAACGCATTCACAACGCCTGGCTACGCACTCTCGAAGACGGCGTTCATACCTACGACATCTTCCAGGAAGGTCTCAGCAAGCAGAAGGTCGGCACCAGGGAATTCGCGCAGGCCGTGGTCGCGCGCCTGGGTCAGAAGCCCCAATCGATCAAAGCTGCCGAATACTCCACTACGCCTCGTCCTCCGATCCAGCTTCCCGCGCCCAAACCCGCACCGAAAATGGATCTGGTCGGCGTCGACGTCTACGTCGAATGGCCCTCGCGCGAGCCCAATAGTTTGGCCGCCGTGATCGGCAAAGCCTCCGGCGACGGACTCACGCTCGAAATGATGGCCAACCGCGGCGTCAAGGTATGGCCCGAGGGTTCACCGGAAACTCTGTGCACCGACGACTTCCGCTGCCGCTTTCTGGGTAGCGCGGTCACGGATAAACAGATCGTCTCCCTGCTCGATCGGATCAGCGGCTTGAAGCTCCCGGTCGGCATGACCGTCAGCCTGCGGAATTACGACGGCAAGGCCGGATTCACTCTGGCTCAGGGACAATAACCATGGTCACGGTCATCATGGGCAGCAAGTCCGACTGGGAAACCATGCGTCACTGCTGCGACTTGCTCACTCAGTTCGGCGTGCCGCTCGAAAAGCGCGTTCTGTCGGCACACCGTACCCCCGCCGCAGCCACCGAGTTCATTTCAACAGCCGAGAAACGCGGGGTGAAAGTCATCATCGCTGCGGCCGGCGGCGCGGCTCACCTGGCGGGCGTTGCCGCGGCGCATACGCTTCTGCCGGTGCTCGGCGTCCCCATGGAAAGCGCATCGCTGAAGGGCATGGACTCGCTTCTCTCGACCGTCCAGATGCCCGGCGGAATTCCCGTCGGCACGCTGGCCATCGGCAAACCCGGCGCCACCAACGCGGCACTTCTGGCTGTGGCGATTCTCGCGCTCAGCGACGCCGCGCTTCGCAAGAAGCTGGAAACCTTCCGCGCTGAGCAGACCCAAAAGATCCTCGACGAAACCCTGTAACGCAACCGGCGGGCGCTACAGTAGTACAAGTACCTGCGCATGAAGATCTGCTACCTCGACGCCTTCTCCGGAATCAGCGGCGACATGACGGTCGGCGCTCTGCTGGACGCCGGGGCGCCGGCGGATGCGCTCATCGACGCTCTGCGCAGCCTCGATACCGGCGCGCGTTTCGAGATTGAGAAGACCGCCCGCGGCGGCATCGCCGCGACCAAATTCCGCGTACACACGGATGCTTCGCCGGCGACGCATCGCCATCTTTCGAAGATCATCGCGATGATTGACGGCGCTCCCCTGGCCCCGCGCGCCAAGGCCGCTGCATCCGCCGTTTTCCGCAATCTGGGTGAAGCCGAAGCGTCCGTGCACGGCGTCCCCATCGAAAAAGTTCATTTCCACGAAGTGGGCGCCGTCGATTCCATCGCCGATATCGTGGGAGCCTGCGTCGCGCTCGATCTGCTGGATGTCTCGGAAGTTCTCGCCTCAGCCGTCAACGTCGGCAGCGGGAACGTCCAAACCGAACACGGCCTGCTGCCCGTTCCGGCGCCCGCTACGGCGCGGCTTCTGGAAGGCAAGCCCATCTATGCCCGCGGTCCTGAGATCGAGCTGACGACGCCCACGGGCGCGGCGCTCGCGGTCACGCTCGCCTCCAGTTTCGGACCTCTGCCCGCCATGCGGATTTCCAACATCGGCCACGGCGCCGGCGAGCGCGATTTCAAGCAGCACGCCAACGTTCTTCGGATCCTGATCGGTGAGCGCACCGGAGCGTCTGAGGCGACCCTGGTCAGCGTCATCGAAGCCCACATCGACGACTCCAGCCCGCAAGTGCTGGGTTACGCCCTCGAAAAGCTGATGGACGAAGGCGCGCTGGATGCCGCTCTGTCGCCGCTGCAGATGAAGAAAAACCGCCCCGGCTCGCTCCTCCGCGTCATCGCCAGGCCGGAGGACCAGGAACGCCTGGCACAGATCATATTCGCGGAAACTTCTACGCGTGGCCTGCGCATCCATTCCGCCGAGCGCCGCGTCGAATCCCGCAGCATGATCGAAATCGAAACGCCCCTGGGCCGCGTTCGCGGCAAAGTCTCCGCCCAGGGCGCTTTCGCACCCGAGTACGACGACTGCAAGCTGATCGCCCAGCGTACCGGCACCCCTCTGCAGTTGGTCTTCGCGGCCGCGCAAGAGGCCTATTTCAAGAATCCTAAATGAGCAAATACTATCTCACCACGCCGATCTATTACGTCAACGCAGCCCCGCACATCGGCCACACCTACACCACCATCGCCGCCGACGCCATCAAGCGCCTGAAGCGCATGCAGGGCTTCGAGCCCGTGATCCTCGCCACCGGCACGGACGAACACGGCCAGAAGATCGAGCGCGCCGCCGCAGCGGCCAACAAGTCGCCGCAGAAGTTCACCGACCTGATCTCTAACGAATTCCGCCAGCAATGGAAGACGCTGGACCTCCAGATTGACCGGTTCCAGCGAACCACCGATCCCAAGCATGCCCGCGTGGTCCAGGATCTGTTCGATCGCTGCCTCAGGAACGGCCATGTCTACAAAGGCAGCTACACCGGCCAGTACTGCGTCTTCGATGAACTATACGTCAACGAAGCCAAGCCCGGCGATCCTTGCCCGGATTGCGGCCGTCCCACCGAGACCGTCACTGAGGAGAACTTCTACTTCAAGCTCTCGGCCTTCGGAGACCGGCTGCTCAAACACTACGAAGATCAGCCCGATTTCATCCAGCCCGAATCGCGCCGCAATGAGGTCATTGCATTCGTGAAGCAGGGGCTTAAGGACGTCTCCATCAGCCGGACCACCATCAAATGGGGCATTCCGGTTCCTGACCACGCGCCCCACGTTTTCTACGTGTGGTTCGATGCGCTTTCCACCTACATGAGCGCCGTCGACGGCGAAAATCTCTGGCCCGCCGACTTACACCTGATCGGCAAAGAAATTCTCCGCTTTCATGCGGTTTTCTGGCCGGCATTCTTGTGGGCAGCCGATCTCCCATTGCCCAGGAAACTGTTCGCACACGGCTGGCTGCTCTTTGAGAACGACAAGATGAGTAAGTCCAAGGGCAACATGGTGCGCGCCACGCCCATCAAGGAAGCCCTGGGAGCCGACGCGCTGCGCTACTACCTGCTGCGCGAGGTGGTTTTCGGCCAGGACGGCAATTTCAGCTATGACGCCCTGGTGCAGCGCTACAACTCGGATCTCGCCAACGGTCTGGGCAATCTATCCAGCCGCACCCTGGCCCTGATTCATCAGAACTGTGGCGGCAGAATTCCGGCGCGCGGCGCCACCGACATGGGAAGCCAGGCAAAAGCCACTGTCGACAGCGCCCTTCAGGCCTATGACCGCCTGGAATTTTCCAAGGCCCTCGAGACGATTTGGGGATTCATCGGCGTGCTCGACCGCTTCATCGTGGAACGCGCTCCCTGGAACCTCGCCAAGTCCGGTGACACGGCCAAGCTGGCCGACACCCTCTACACCGCCGCCGAAGCGCTGCGGATTGTCACGGCCCTGGTCTATCCGGTCCTTCCGGAGTCGGCCGCCAAGATCTGGGCGCAGCTCGGATTCCGGACACCCCTGGATGCGATTCGCACGGCGGACCTGGCTTGGGGCAAGCTGGCGGAAGGGCAGGAAATCGAACCAGCAACTGGCGTGTTTCCAAGGGCTGACACAAAACTTATGATCGAAAAAATGAAGGAAGGCGAAGCCGCCGAACTGGTTCGCCAACAAACCTTGATGGGAGTAGCACCGGCCTCCAGGCCGGACGCCGCCCACATCACCATCGACGACTTCATCAAGGTCGATTTGCGGGTCGGCGAAGTGAAATCCGCCTCTGCCGTCAAGGGCGCGGACAAGTTACTTCATCTTCAGGTTGACATTGGGGAACCCCAGCCGCGCTCGATTGTGGCTGGAATTGCTTTAGCTTATAAGCCAGAAGCTCTAGTAGGACGTAAGGTTGTGATCGTCGCCAATCTGGCCCCCCGCAAGCTGCGCGGCCTGGAATCGCAAGGCATGATCGTGGCGGCTTCGCTCGAAGGCGGCAACCCGGTGCTGGCCAGCTTCCTCGAAGACGTCCCCATCGGAGCCCGGCTGAAGTAGGTCCGGCCGAAGTAGGTCCGGCCTTCAGGCCGGACAAGATCAACATGATCGACTCGCATTGCCATCTCGATAACTCCCAGTTCGATCCCGACCGGGAAGCGGTCATCGAGCGTGCCCTGGCGGCAGGCATCGAGCGGATGGTGGTCATCGGCACCGGCGAAGGTCCGCCCGATCTCGAAGCCGGCATCCGCCTGGCCGATCGCTATGAGCCCCTATACGCCACGGTGGGCGTCCACCCGCATGATGCGTCCAAGGCTGGGCCGGAAACCTTTCGGCGCCTGGCAGAGCTGTTGAAGCATCCCAAGGTGGTTGCGCTGGGAGAAATCGGTCTGGATTACCACTACGATCATTCTCCGCGCGAGGTTCAGCGCGAGGTATTCCTGGAGCAAATGCGGATCGCGGGAGAATCTCGCAAACCCATCGTGATCCACACGCGCGAAGCCTGGGAAGACACGCTGGCGCTGCTGGAGGAACATTGGAAGCCTACCGGTCTGGGAGGGATCATGCACTGCTTCTCGGGCGGTCCCGTTCAGGCGGCCAGAAGCCTGGAGTTGGGATTTCACCTCAGCTTCGGAGGGATCCTCACGTTTCCCAAGTCCGCCGACGTTCAGGAAGCGGCCCGAACCGCTCCCGCGAACCGGATTCTGATCGAAACCGACGCGCCGTATCTCGCGCCGGTCCCGCATCGAGGTAAGCGTAACGAACCAGCCTTTATGGCTGAAACCGCACGCCAGCTGGCTCGGCTTCGCGGCGTTACGCCGGAAGAAATCGCACAGACTACGACTGCAAATTTTAGAGCCCTGCTGGGCTCACGAGTTTAGTAGCGCCCGCGTCCGCCGCCGCCACCGCCACGATTGCCGCCCCCACCACCGCCGCCACGTCCGCGTCCGCCGAAACCGCCGCCACCGCCGCCCTGGGGCTTGGGACGCGCTTCGTTCACGTTCATCGCGCGGCCGTTCAACTCGGCGCCATTCAACTGCGAAATCGCCGTTTCCGCCTCGCGCTGATCGGGCATTTCGACGAAGGCAAATCCTCGCGCCTGACCTGTATCGCGATCCGTGACGATGTTTACGCGGTCGACGTTTCCGTACTGCGCAAAAGCCGCGTGCAACTCGTCCTGGGTGGTTTGGAAACTAAGATTTCCGACAAAGATATTCATCTTGGGCACTTCTCCTTTGAGATTCAAACTGTCTTTGTCAGATCGTGTAGGACGCCAGGGCAAAGACACTCCCAATGTACCACTGGCCGAACGGCTGGGAATGGCACCTCCCAGGTCCTCAGACGCTCAAAACCGGGCAGGGCGACCCCTGGATGATTCCGTAGGCGTGCGTTTTCAGGGCGCCCAGGGTACTGTTTAGCGACCCCCGGCCGATGAACAGCAGGTCGGACTGCTCGCGGCGGGCCTCCTCCGTGACGGTCTCTGTAAGCTTTCCCACGGCTACAGTGAGAGTCGCCTCGACGCCGGCCTTCTTCCGCAGCGCATCCACCTGAGTACTGGCTTCGCTGCGAATTTCTTCCTGCAGCCGGCGCTCGCTGGGCAGGCTCAGGCAGTCGCTGATCGGCTCCACCACATGCAGCAGTCTCAAGGATCCGCCTATCTTCTGGCTATACCCGCCGGCCCACTTCAACACGGTCGCGGTCTCCTTGGACCG
>DATIRX010000138.1:0-5808 GCA_035469225.1 Bryobacteraceae bacterium | reverse complement strand
GTCCGGCCTGTTCATTACGGAAGCTTCCATGGAAGTCCCCATGGAAGTCGTTGGGGCGGTAGAAGAGGGCCGATTGGTCTTCTTTGCCGCGCCTCCTTTCACTCGATTCAAGTCGGGTGTGCTCCCGCCGGTGCATCGCACGGTGCTTCGCTTAGAGCTGGATGAAGATGGCGAGGGAGGCGGTTTGTGAGCGCTACAATCTCACTCCAGGCCGGCAGTTCCTTCCTGGTGGAGGATTTCATTAACTCCATCACTGTTCAATTGGATCGCGTGCAGGATGCCCTTCGCCTCAAATCTCTCAACCGCCCGCTCAACTATGCGCTGAAAGATTTTTCGCTTGACCTGCAGGTGTTTGTGGAACTCGACCAAGAGGGACATGTGCGTTTCCGCACCAGCTCGCCGAATGAGACCGGGTCGAGCACGGTCCGGCTGGGCTTCACCACGATTACGCGGCCGATGATCGATGAGAATACGATTTCACTCGCAGCGACGCGAAGTCCATCGCTGGACCAGATCGGCCTCGAGCCTGATCAACGCAAGAAGCTGGAACAGCTGGGCGTGCACAATGCGGCACAGCTCCAGACGCTGTATTCCTCGACTAACGCCGGCACCGTTTCGAGGCTTACCGATCTGCCTATCGACCGACTCAGGCAGGCGCTTGAGATGGGGAAGCCAAACGTCACCAAAGTGACACCGGTGAAGAGTCCCCCGTCGCCGATCGTGCCGCAGCCGCCAGCGACACCCCCGGTCATCCGCGTTCCCCAAGGTATTCCCCACTTGCAGCTGCGAGGCTCGGGATTGTTGGGTCCGTCTGGCCCGCCGTCGATCCGTCTGAACAAAGAACTCCTGAGCCTGGCGCATGCGGACGACGATCGCGTGGTTGTGAATCTGCCGGAAAATGCCGCAAGCGGAGCGCTGGAAGTCACGCTCGGAGACGGCGACGTCGCACATTATCACGTCGAGATAGAACCGCACAACCAACCTCCTCATGGGCAGCTTAGCGTGCATGCGGATCGCTGGGAACCTCCCAAGGAGACGATGTAGCGATGCGCCTGGAATGGGAGGGTCATCTGACGTTCACGCTGCGCTCCGGCGAATCGTTCCGGCACGTGCCCAATCATCTCGACTATGTGATTGGAGCAAGCCGGCCGGTCGCCGATCTGGATGGCGGCGCGCTGGACGCAGTGATCCGCAAATGGGGTGATGGCGGACGCACCTTGGGGGTTTTTCCCTCGCGCCGCGGATTGGGCCGCGCGGGAGAGCACGGCGCGGGATTCGACGATCTGGAAGAACGGCTCGGCATGTCGAGGACCTATCGATTGCAAGTCGCGGACGCAGCGCGGACCGCCGCGGTGCGCGACGCGCTCCGGGATCTCGACATCGTGGAATCGGCCTCGCTGCAGACGCTCGCAACGACGCCTGTAGGGCCCGCAACCCTGGCGCCGCATATTGATTCCACCGCGGCCCTGGAACCGTACCGAAGGCTCAAGATTCCGGAAGCGCACGCGATGGAGCAGGGTGATGAAGAAACCACTGTGGCCATCGTCGATACGGGCGTTTCACTTGGGCATCCGGAGCTGCAACGGAAATGCCTGGCGGGCTATAACACAGTGGACCTGGGCATGGGCCAGCTGAATTCGACGCTGAAGCTCGTGGGCGACAGCTGGGGCGTCGGTTTCCATCCGCAGGATCAAGTGGGACACGGGTCCATGGTCGCGGGTATCGTCGGAGCGCAGGGCTGGCACGTGCCGAGAGGGGTAGCGGGCAAAGCGTTGCTGCTGCCGGTTCGAGTTCTGGCTGCCGCGCAGTCCACGGCGGACGGACCGCGCGTGGGCGTCGGCTCTCTGTCGGACATTGATGCCGGGCTGAAGGTGGCCGTTGATCTGGGATCCGACGTCATTAACATGAGCTTCGGCACCCCCGCATCGGCTGTGCCCGCGGGTGACGCCATGCCGCACTCCCGCGTAATTTCCTACGCACTGCATTATGGATGCACATTGGTGGCGGCGGCGGGGAACAAAGGCGATGATGACAAGTACTATCCGGCCGCGCATCCGGACGTGATCGCGGTGGCGTCGGTTGATCCGCACAACCGAAGGTCGCGATTCAGCTCCTACGGCCAGCACCTTGCGGTGAGCGCACCCGGGGAGCAGATTTTTGGACTCGCCCGCCGCAACTATCGACTCAATTCGGGAACTTCTTTTGCTTCGCCGTTTGTCGCGGGAGTTGCTGCGTTAGTCGTCACCCGAGCCAGGCGATTGGGCATTCCTCTCGATGGAGCAGGCGTTCGCAAGATTCTGACGGAAACCGCAACGACGCTGGGAGGGGGATTCAATCCGGAGACGGGTCACGGACTTGTAAATGCGGTGGCGGCGCTTCGCCGTGTGGATGACCTGGCGGAGACCAAACGCGCCAACAGGAGATTCAAATGAAGGAACTGAAACAGGCGCTGACCCGGATTGTGCTGGTCCTCTATTTCGGAGACCAGAGCAAGAAAGACGCGCAGGCCGCGGGATTGCTGATCAGTGAAATGATCGGCGACGCGGTGGAGGGGGAGCCGCAAGGGGTTCGGGAGCGCCTTCGCAAGCAGGTCAGTTCCCTTCCGCGCGGGGTGATTTCACGCGCGCCGCCCGGGATTCAGGCGTGGCTCGATGATGCCATCCTGCGTCCGGCGCTTCTCAGGTGGGCGCATGACGTTGCCGGAACCGCAAGGGCGAGTCCGGAGGATTTCGAGCAACGCGTTTTCGACTGGTTCAAAGACTTGTCCGACGAGAGCCAGGCGAAGGTTTTGGGGGCGGCCATCCGCCACGCAATCGGGCAGCAGGCAGATTCAGATGAGGAGCGGCGCCGTGAATTTGAACAGGCGTTGTTTCCAACCAAGGAGAACTCAATGGCTACACATAAATATGCATTTGATTCGCGGGGGCTGCCGGATTCCCTGAAGGCTAACGCAGCCCAGAAAGACTGGGAGACTAGCGTCGAAAAGCAGATCGCTAATCTCGGATTGGTAAAGAACGACACCGATGAAGTCAGCTCGGCGACGTATGCGGTGATGAAAGGCATGCTCCTGCTGGACGAGGTCTTCGACGTCACCAACGCCGCGTTCCCGCAGGCGGTCCAGCAAGTCTGGCTGGAGACTCTGGGAACCGTTCCCGCCGTGGTCAACGGAACTCTCACCACCATGAACGATCGCAATGCATACGTGCTCATTGCCGACCAAATGCAGACTTCCAGTCCTCAGGGAGCCATCATCTATCAGCAATTAGCCTCCGTGGCGCGCTACGTCGTGGCCAACGGGCAGGAGGTTCCGGTCGCGAGCGCCCTGTTCCCCTCGCAGGTGCGGATCGGAATGGATGGCTACGTGTCCGGGCCGCCGCCGGCCGAGACGCTCGACATTCCTCCGCTGACTGGACCCTCGGGGCCAGAGGGAGAGCTGGACCAACAGAACATGCTGGCGTTTTCCACCGTCTATGCCATCAAGAACCTGGATGAAATGGGCGTTTATAAGGCGGTTGACTGGCAGGTGGAAGACTTTCTCAACGGACTTCTGGCCAGCGGCCATGACAGCGTGGGCAGGAAACTCGACGCCTGGTTCTGGAGGCGCCGCGATCGCATGACGGAGGCTGACCGGTTCGCCGTCTTCAGCCGAATGCTGGGTAGCGCGGGAGGCGACGTGCCCAAGGAGATCCAGCCCAACTTCGATTTCCACGATCGTCTGATGGGCTTCACCTCGGCGGTTGCCGAATTTTACCGGCAACAGCAGGTCAGCGATTTGTTCACCACGACACTGAACCGCGGACGCACCTTGTCACTCACTATGGAGAACGTACGCCAGAAGGGTCACGACCTGGCGTCTAACATGTCGCTGTACGGTTATGGCTACGCGCATTTCGCCGCGCGCCGCCTGAACGCCGATCTGGGAGCCGCGTTCGACGTCCTGCAGGACTCACAACTCCAGCGTTTGCTGGGTGTAACCAATCCGTACCAGGTGATCGAGAAAACCTTCACGCAACGGATGGGCAAGTCTCCCGACATCGTCCGGCTGCGTACCATGGCGGAATCGGGCAAGGCGATTCTGGACATTGTCGCGCGGAATTTTAATGCCTGGACCAGCGCCAGCGGCGCGCCCTTGTTCCCAGACCTTAGCGGAGGTGTTGTAGTTGGAGGACTGGCGAACAACAATCAAGGACCCTCCTCCGACATCTCCCTCGACGACACGCTGAAGCTCATCCGCAATGTGCAGTTCTTCCATGCCGTCAATGGCATTCAGGACACGCAGGTGGATACGTATGCTCGCCCGGCGCTCAAAGCGTATGAACCGAGCATTCCGACCAACAGTCTGTCGCCTGGCACGCAGAACGGCTCCGGCGCCGCGATGGATAAGATCAAGCAGATGGTGGCCTCGGGCCAGACGCCATCGCTGGATCAACTGAAGTCGATGCTTCCGAGCGGTTTCACGAACTAGGTGACTCTTATGAGTGAACCATCGGCAGCTAAAATGGCGATGTCTCTGCTGAACGACGCTTCGCAGCGGCTCGGAACGGCGAGCCCGGCACGAGTGCGGGAGATCAGCCGTGTTCTCGACGACTCCATGCCGTATCCGGTAGGCGACCCCGCCTACCGGAACAGCCGGATGCTGGAGACGAACTTCAATGAAACCGCGAGCGACACGCTCGCCTTCGAAATGGAACCGGGTGGTCCGCGCGTTTCCCCCTGGGATCGCGTGGAACTTGCCACCCGGGCTATGAGCGACATCGTTTCCCGGCACTTGGGACGCGATGCTCGCGATTGGCTGGATCGCCACTCGGATCCTCAGGCGTCCAGCAACGGCCGTTCGGTATCGTGGGGCGTTTCTCTAGGATCCAGTCTCGACCGGGATGGAGTCCGGGAGTCGCACATTACCTACGAATGGGGGCCGGACCTGATGGAAGCGCTTCCGGCGCCTCTCTATCGGATGTCCAAGATAGCTCTCACTACTCTTCCGGGCTTGCGGCCCGTGCTCAGCACGCTGCGTTGCGGGCGCACGTCGGGAACACAGCAAGTGACGTTTGAGCTGGAGCGCGCCACTTCGCTCGCATCCCTCCAGCCGATGATGGATGCGCTGGGGCTCTCGGCTCAGCACGCGAGCCTTATGAGTACGGCCGCGTTTCTGATGGGAGCGAGGTTCGTCCTCCCGCCGGATACCGCGACCATCACTCTTCGTCCCGTACGCACGGGCGTAGAGATGCGGCTCGACGTGAATCTGGATGCTCTGCCGGATCCGCCGGAACGTCTGCTTCCCTTGCTGCGGATGCAGATGACGGAGCGGCCCAGCAGCTCCCGGGCGCTCGACAAGTGGCTGATGGCGCTGACGCCGGACGGCTTCCCCGGACCGGGAACGGTCTCCATCCTTTCCGTCTGGGTGAAACCGAACATGCCGGCACGAGTGGCTCTGTATCTGCGGCCGTTTGTTTTGGAGGGAGATCGGGTGCACCGCGCCGAGCGTCCTCCGTCGGAAGCGCCGCAGATGAGCCCGTCGGCCGCTTCGGCTTGGGGCTGATTCGGACGGTAAATGTAAGTGAATTAAAAAAGCGATGGGAGCCGGCATCGGCTCCCATCTACAAAGGATTGCGATCAGGAGATTTCAATGCCCACCAATGTAATGCAAGGCTCCACGTTACTAGATGATATCCGAGGAGAAGTCCGGGAACGCCTCTTACAGAGTCCGAACTTTGCCGCTCTGCCGGAAGAGGAGCGCAAGAGCCTGGCACAGAACACGGTCACTGCGTTGACCTACATTCTGGGCGGCGAAGACGGAAAGTCCCACCC
>DATIRX010000137.1:0-3842 GCA_035469225.1 Bryobacteraceae bacterium | reverse complement strand
GCTGGCGTTTTCGAGCGGGGTCACATCGTACGAGCCCAGCGCGATGGAGGGCGTCGGCTGAATATCCTCATTGAGTCCGACGGCATGCGCCACCGCGGCTACCTTGTCGTATCCGACCATTTCCGCGACCTTCACGGCTGGAATGTTCTTGGAATGAGCCAGCGCGTAGCGTAGAGACATGAGCCCCTCAAACTTCATGCCGAAGTTGCTGGGTGTGTAATTGCGCGTGTCGTGTTCATACCAGAACGTGGTTTCTTCGTCCATAACGGTTGTCGCCGGTGTCAGAACGGTGTGGCTGTTGGGATCGAGCGCGCTCATCAGCGCGGCCGTATACACGAACGGTTTGAAGGACGATCCGGGCTGGCGTTTCGCGGTGATGTGATTGAGCTGGCTAACGCCGTAATTGCGGCCGCCCACCACCGCCAGGGGCTCGCCGGTATCGGCCGAAAGAGCGATCAGGGCCACCTGGGCCGAGGGAAACTCCGGCGTGCCGTACTTCTTGTTGCGGCGCTTCCATTGCTGATCGGTCTCCGCGATGCCGACGCGCACGGCTTCCATGGCGATGCGCTGCAGCGCGGGATCGAGCGTAGTATACACGCGATTGGAGCTGTTGTAGAAATCGTGATCCTGAAAACGGGCCTGCAGCTCGTCGTTCACCAGGTCCACGAAATAGGGGGCATCGCTCGAGTCCGCTGCGCCGCGATTCACTTCCAGGGGACTGGCCAGTGCATCCTGATACTGGCGCTGGGTGATGAACTCGTTGTCGAGCATTTGTTTGAGAACGATGTTCCGCCGCGCCAGCGCCCGGTCCGGATGAATGAAGGGGTTGCGCCCTCCGGGACTCTGGATCAGGCCGGCCAGCAGTGCGGCGTCCTGCACCGTGATCTTGCTAAGGTCTTTGCCTAAGTAAACTTGCGCGCCCTCGCCGAACCCGTGGATGCTGAAGCTGCCCTGGTTTCCCAGGTAGATGGAATTGGCGTAGTAGTAAAAGATCTGCTGCTTGGTCAGCTTGTGCTCCAGCTGCATGGTGATCAAGGTTTCAGGAATCTTCCGGCGCCAGCCGCGCTCGGTCCCCAGCCAGAGGGTTCGCGCCAGTTGCTGGCTGATCGTGGAAGCGCCTTCCAGGCGTCCCGGATCGAACACGTCGCGCCAGGCGGCGCGCATGATCCCCATCGGGTCGAAGCCGGCATGCGAAAAGAAATGCTTGTCTTCGGCGGCCAGCACCGCGTTCAGCATCACCTTGGGAATGTCATCGAAAGCCTTGATGCGGCGTTTTTCGCGTTTCTTGTCGTACAGGTTGCTGACCAGCTCCGGCTCCATCAGGTACTGGGGACGCTCGGTGTGATCGCGCAGGGAAATGATCTGGCTGACTTTGCCTTTTTCAATCTTGATGACCGCGCCTTCCGGATCGTAAGCGTCCGGACCCGGATTGATCTCCACGGCGTCGGGACGCACGCGGTACCACCCCATGCGGTTGGTGCTCGATTCGGAATATCCGCAGCGGCGCAGGTAGGTGGCGATATCCTCGCCGGTGGTCTCCTCGCCGAGCGCGACCGGATGAGGCGCGGCATACAGCAGAGTGGCGTTGGCGAACGGACCCGCCCTCAGCTCCGACTCAATCATCCGCGAGTAGCGAATGTAGTAATACGAGAAGACGCTGAGGAACGCGGTCCCCAGCACCAGGAAGGTGACCAGGAACAGCCGGCCCCAGGGATTCTTGAGGAAACGGAAGATCAGGGAATTTCGAGGGATGCGCAGTTTTACCGCCAAGAGTCCGCCTTTGTGCCGGTCATGCTTACTTCTTTGAGTCTTCCAGAGACACCAGTTCTTTCCACATGTCCTGGTGTGGCTCCCAGTCCGGCACCAGGTGGCCCGTGATCTGGACTTCGTCCACCGTCAGCGTGCCATGGCCGAACGGGCAGATGTATTGGGTGCGCGGCCGGCCCAGCAGAATATGCGTCCAGTTCCCTTTGAGGATGGGCATACGCAAACGCCGCAGGCAGGTTCGGCAGCGGTACCGCTGATCCCATATCGCCGCCCAGACAAGTCCTACCGCGGCCAGGGAATAGAGCAACATCAGGAAGGTATAGCCCAGATCGTGGCCAAAGGGTTCGGCGATCTGGAAAACGGGCTTGGGAACAGGAAGCAGGTACGCAAGGCTCAGCCGCAGCCCGTACAAAAACACACCCGCCACCAACAGCTTGGCCGCCAAGTAAGCCCAGTACTTCATATCTCTTGGACACCTGACCGGAACGCCCGGTTCCTCAGTCCCTATTCTGACATACTTCCGAAAAACAAGAAGTGATCTATTCGCAGCAGACTGGTGGTTTTCAGCCAGTCGACCCATAGCCTCCTACTCTCGAACCATTCATCGAATCATGGAGTTACATTTGGCCAGGGAGTTGCTACTCTAGGCAGGGGAAACGGCCATGAAGAGAGCCATCGTAGCGATTCTGCTCACCGGCACGGCGATCCTACCAGCCTGGGCACAGCAACCGGATGAAGGCGATGCACCCGATCACGGGGTGGCGCGCATCAGCCTGGTGAACGGCGACGTCACGGTGCGGCGCGGCGATTCGAACGATCTGACGGCTGCGGCTCCCAACGGACCGCTGCTGGTCAACGATATTCTGGCCACCGGGCAAAACGCCGTGGCCGAAATTCAATTTGACGCGGCCAACATGGTCCGCGTCGGCCAGACCTCCGAGGTTCGCATCGGCGAGCTCGAATACGGGCGCTACCTGGTCCAGATCGCCTCGGGTACCACGACGTTCCGGGTTCTGCGCAACAGCAGCGCGGATGTTGAGATCAGCACCCCTACGGTTTCCGTGCGGCCCACGGAGCAGGGAAGTTATCGCATTACGGTTTTCCCCGATGGAATGACGGAGATCACCGTCCGATCCGGCCGGGCCGATATTTTCAGCCCGCGTGGTTCCGAGACCCTGACGGCCGGCCGCACGATGCAGGCCCGCGGCAATCCCTCGGATCCCGAATACATGATCGTCGCGGCCATTCCTAACGACGAATGGGACCGCTGGAATGCCGACCGCGATCGCGTCCTGGAGCGCGCTCTCAGCACTCGCTACGTTCCGCCGGATGTCTACGGCGCCGAGGATCTGGATTCCTACGGCCAGTGGCAGAATGATCCCTCGTACGGAAATGTCTGGGTCCCGGCGGTGGATGCAGGGTGGGCGCCGTATCGAGTGGGCCGCTGGGAATACATCGATTTCTACGGCTGGACCTGGGTCAGCGGCGATCCCTGGGGCTGGGCTCCCTATCACTACGGCAACTGGTACATGAGCAGCTTCGGCTGGGCATGGTACCCGGGCGCCTTCGGCGGACGGCACTATTGGAGGCCGGCGCTGGTGAGCTTCTTCGGCTGGGGCAGCGGCGGCCTGAGTCTGGGCTTCGGGTTCGGGAATGTCGGCTGGGTTCCGCTGGCTCCGTTTGAACGCTATCGGCCCTGGTACGGGCGCGGCCGCTACAACAACACCACCATCGTCAACAACGTGACGGTGTTCAACAATTATCGCAACGCGCGTTTCGTGAACGGACGCAACGGCGTGACCAGCGTCAATGCCAACGACTTCGGCCGCGGCCGCCGGATCGACTCCAACAACTTCGTGCGCGCTTCGAATAATGACCTGGTACGGGCGGGTTCGGTGCAGGGCAGGCTGCCGTTTAACGCGTCGGCCGATGCGCGGCGAATGTCGGACCGCCAGGTGAATCCGCAATCCGTGCCTCGCGCCGCCGACAATACGCGCTTTGCTCCCCGTGGAGGCGGCGGAAACAATCGCGGTTCCCTGGGTGCGGCTACGCGGGGTCCCGGGCCGCAAGGGCGC
>DATIRX010000136.1:0-9906 GCA_035469225.1 Bryobacteraceae bacterium | reverse complement strand
CGGACAGCACTCGTGAGATGCTGGTGTTCAACCGCACGGTGGCGCTGCGCGACACGTGGGCAAAGATTGAGGCGAAATCGACCCCGCCAAACAGGAAATGACCGGCAAATCGGAATGGTAATTCTAGGACTAGGTGGTCTGTTAGGGGACGCTGCGTGCGCCGTCCTGAAAGACGGCGAGCTGAAAGCCGCCATCGAGGAAAACAAGCTGGATCACGTCTGGAAGCCGGGCGGACTTCCGCAGAGCTCCATCGCGGAATGCCTGAGGCTGGCGGGAACGTCCAGCGATCAAGTGGAGTGCGTCGCGGTGGTGCGGCCGTTCTCGCGGGGACCCGAGTCGCAGGTACACGTGAGTTTGCGCGACCAGTTTCCGAAAGCGGAGATCGCCGTGGTGGAACATCATCAGGCTCACGCGGCGTCGGCATTTTTTGCATCGCCCTTCGAGGAAGCCACCGTGCTCACGCTGGATCACGCCGGCGATTTTCGCTGCGGCGCGCGCTGGGAAGCCAAAGATACGCAGATTCAGGCCGACCGCGAGTGGTACTATCCGGATTCGCTGGGCCGGCTGTATGGCGCCGTGACGCAGCTGCTGGGCTACCGCGCCGGGGCCGAAGAGCATAAGGTGCAATGGATCTCGGCATCCGGCGATGAACGTTACGCGGCTCTTTTCCGCGGGATGGTCTCGGATTCGGCTCGCCTGGATCCCTCATTTTTTGACGGAAACCGCCAGTCGGAAGGCGGTTTCAGCCCGAAATTCTTCGAACTGCTAGGGGTCGCTCCGGGCGGCCGGATTCCGGCGGCCCAGATCCCTTCTATCGCGCGCGGCTTGCAGAAGACCGTCGAAGAAACCGTGCTCGCGCTGGCCGGCGAGGGCGAGAACCTGTGCCTGGCCGGCGGCATGTTCCTGAACGTGATGCTGGTCGAGTTTCTGGAACGGTGCGGCCGCTGGAAGAACGTGTTCGTGCAGCCCGCAGCCGGAAACGCCGGGACTGCTCTGGGGGCGGTTTATCACGTCTGGCATCAGGTTCGGCGGCATCGGCGGCGCCACGGGATGGAATCGCTATTCCTGGGACCGGGCTATGGCGCCGAAGAGATCAAGCAGGTGCTGGAAAACTGCAAGCTGCGCTTCCAGTACCTGCGATCCACCGACGATATGCTGGCGCGCGCCGTGCGGATGCTGGGCGAACACAAGATCCTGGCGTGGATGCAGGGGCGCATGGAGTTCGGCCCGCGCGCGCTCGGCAACCGCAGCATTCTGGCGTCGCCGCTGGACCCCTACTCGACCGAGAACCTGAACGTCTTCATCAAGCATCGCGAGCCCTTCCGCAAGTTCGCGGCCTCGGTGCCCGCGGAAGTCGCCTCCGAGTATTTCGAGGCCGGCCCCAATGCGCGTTATCTGGCGACCGTGGGCCGGGTGCGGCCGAAGCATCGCAAAACTTTCGAAGCCGCCATTCTGGGGCAGGACATCATCCGCGCCCACGTGGTTTCCGAGGCGGATAATCCGCTGTATCATCGCCTGCTGCTCGAAGCCGGCAAGACCACCGGTCTGCCGGTACTCTACAACACCAGCTTCAATCTGTTCGGGGATCCGCTGGTCTCCACGCCGCGCGAGGCGGTGCGGAGCTTCTATTCGTCGGGGATCGACGCGATGTTTGTGGGGAATTTCCTGCTGGAGAAGTAGACTGGGCCGGGCATGCCCGACCTCTACAAAACGGTAGGGGCGAGGCACGCCTCGCCCGACTCTATTTGCCCGGATCTTTCGGCCCGTCCGGCAGGATGAAGGTGGTCTCGCCCGGCTTCAGAAGCTTTAGCTGCTTGCGAATTTCCATCTCCTGCTCACTGCGGCTATCTTCCAGACGGCGGATACGGTCGCGGCGATGCTCGATTTCGCGGGTCAGAGCGGCGTTCTGCTCCTGAAGCTGACGGATCTCGCGATGCTTTTCGAGCAGCGTCTGCAGGCCCTGCGGCCCGCTCACGGCGATCCAGGCGTATACCGCCACGACGGCGAGCAGGATCAGTGCTCCCTTTCCTCCCATGGCGGTCTTGCGAAGTTGCGCTAACAAAGCTTCCTATACGTTTATAAACCCAATCGAACGAAAAGGCCAGAAAATGTTATGCTCACCGTGATGGAAAATCCGGAGGGCTCGTCGAGAAACGATCCTGCAAACGCGGAGCAGCCGGTACCGGAGCAGCGCCCGGCATGTCCCAAATGCGGATCGGCGGATGTGCGGCGCTCCCACACTCAAGGCGTCGCGGCGGCCGTGCTGAGAGTCTTCGGACGGTGGCCGTTTCGATGCCGCAGCTGCCGGTCGCGCTTTTATCACGCGACGCCGCCTGAGTAACCTTGCGTTACTGGACCGGAGCTTTCTCTACAAGCTTGCGGACATCGGCCGGCAGATCGAACCGTCCGGGAGGAATCGCCGGATTGGCTTCGACACTATCCAGCGTGATGGTGAACTCCTGCGGCCCGGTCTTCTGAGTGACTTTAGAGGGCTCCAGGATGCCGCCAAAATCCTTGTATTCGGAGGCAATCAGCTCCACCGGAATGTCCCCCATCTGCGTACTGGCAATGCTGGTTAGTTTTACTTGCAGCCCGGATTTCTTCTGGTAGTAGCCCACCATCGGTTGGCCCTCGGCCGGTGTCATGACCACTTTGAAGCATTCCTCGCCGTCGATCGTTTCGATTCCCTGGTTTTCCACTTTGGGATACAGTTTGCGCCAGTTGGCGCTCGAGTTCATGGTGCCTTCCCGGATGGCCTCGGCCCGCTCGACGCCGGTTTTCAGGCGGGGGCCCAGAAGCGCGCTGTTCTCCCAGGCGACCGATCCGTTGACGCCCATCTCAACCTTGCCGAGACCTTCGATATCGAGAGTGGCGTAATACTTATCGGGCTCGGCCGCATAGCGCGTGATGCTGCCCTTAATGCCGATCGCCGTGTACACCAGCGTCCCGTGGGCGATTTCGGACTTGCGCCGGGCGTAGGCCTGTTTGCCGCCCGTAACCTGAACATAACGGTCCAGAACGGATTCGGCCGAAGGCAAGGGGTCGGCGGCGAATGCGCCTGCCAGACCCGACAACAGGGCCGCGAGTGCAACATTCAAGACTCGACGTTTCATGGCGTTTTCTGCCTCCTTATCCAGCTGAGGGCCGCATCGATGACCGAATCGTGGCCGGCCAGCAGTGCGGCGCGCGTGAGCGGAACTTCGACATCGGGGGTCACGCCCAGCCCCTCCAGAGGCTGGCCCCCCTGGGAAATATAGTTGGCCAGCGCGTATTGAAACCCATCGCCATTGGGCAGGCGCTCGAAGGCCGAGGGCAGCGCGGCCGCGGCGGTGCGCGTCCCGAACACGCGGGCGCGACCCAGATCCTTGAGCCCGCCGGCGAAAATCTCCGAGGTGGATGCGGATAAGGCGTCCACCAGGAAGGCGACCGGCGCGGCCAGAACTTCCGCGCGACGATTCACCACGAAATTCAGCGTGGTGTCGCGCATGTACATGGTCCCCAGACGCTGATTGGGCCGATCCACCAGGAAGCCGGCCATCCCCATGGCCATTCCGCCGATCCCGCCCGGGTTCCCGCGCAGATCGATGATCAATCCATTGCAAGGTTGGCAGTTTTCGACCGCCTGCTGGAAGCCGGCCATCACACGGGGGAGGTCGAGAAAGAGGTTGAAGCGAACATAGGCGGTGGATTCCAATTTCCTGCTCTCGAACCAGACATGCTGGGCCGGCAGATTCCCAAACGAGGAAAGGACGCCGCGCGGCGGCGTCAGGCTCAGGCTCAGATCGATGGTCTTGCCCGGGCCATCTACGAACGCGGCATTGACCGTTCCACCAATGGGCCCGCTCAGACGCGCGGCCACCGCGCGGGTCAATTGGAGCTCATGGATGGCAGGATTCGAGCGCGCCTGATCGATGATGCCCTTCAGCTCCCGGCCGCCGGCCCGCAGGATCTGCCAGCCGGGCCGGATGCCCTGCTTGTCAGCCGGGGACCCTGCATCCACGCCGGTGACGATGGCCTCCCCGTCCAGAATACGCAGATCGATTCCAGTGACGCCGGGCCCGCCCGCCTCATCGTCCACAACCGAGTAGATATCCGAGGGAATGATGGCGAAGTGGCTCTGCCCCAGGCGTCCGATCATTTCCTGGATCACCGCGCGCGCCTCGGCAGGGCTGGCCGCCTTTTCCGCGCGCGGACGGTATTCGTCGTGGATCGCCTGCCAGTCCAGACCGCCCGGCCTGGTTTGCCAGTGCTTGTCGCGCACCGTCGTCCAGACCTTTTCAAAGGAGTCCAGATCCAGCTGGTGCTGATTCTGGCCGAACGCGGATAGAGCGGCGGTCAGCAGAATCAGACAACGTGCCAGCATGTACCTTAACTTTACCGAAAACTTTAACGAACCACGGCGACAGACTGCGGGAAGCGCACCGGCAGCGAGCGCTCCAGAAGCTTTTGCGCAATGGTAATGGCGCTGGCGCCCTCCCGGTTGGCCAGGACCACGACGCCGGCGTGAAATTCGGGTGCCATCAGGATCGCGGCCGCATAGCCGGGAGCCGCGCTGGTCTGGCGGATCAGGCGAACGCCGCGGGCAGCGTCGGCATCCAGTCCGTAGCCCGTGCCGCTGGAGAGGGCCGTGATCATGGCGGGCGCCAGCACCTGCCGGTCGCCCACCCTGCCTTCGTTCAGATATGCGATCAGGAACCGCGCCAGATCGCTGGCGGAGCTGAACAGGGAATTTCCCTCCATGGGCCGGGTGATTTTTCGATCGGCAGTATGGCCTACCGCCAGCGGATACGTCATGGCCAGAGATTGAGAAAAAGTCGTGTGCACCATGCCCAGGGGCGCGAAGACCATCTCTTCGAGCAGCCCGGGCGCCGGCTTGGCGCGAATGGTCGCGAGCAGGCGCGCGGCCACGGCTTCCTCGGCTGTTTCCGACGGGGGGCTGAGAAGAGCCCTGGTGGAAAGCCGGGCTTCCTTCTCATCCAGACCGAACAGATAGTCGCCGGCTGGCGATTCGAGGCGCAGGCGTCCCTGCCCCGACAATTCGAAGGCGGCTGCAGCCAGGAATACACGAGCCGAACCGAGCCGGAACAGCGTATCCGGGGTGACCGGCGTCTTGGCTTCCAGGCTGGCTACACCCAGACCGGCGGCCCAGAGGATCTGGTCGTTTTTCACGACCACGGCGGCCACGCCGGGTATCTTTTGCCGCGAGAGTTCGGCGGAAGCAATCTGGTCGAGGGCAGCGGTCAGATCGGCCTGGGCGAATGCAAGACCGGCAGCCGCGAGAGAAAGCAGAGTGACAGCGCGCATGTACCCACCCTACAGCAATCGCCTGCGTTTGACAGTACTACGACGGGTCGTGCGCCGTACCAGCCTCTGCTCACGCCGGCGCAGCGCGGGAGTGTCTTCATAGGCCAGCGCGGTACGGGTGGTTTCGAGAGCCCGCGCGGGATCTTTTTGACGATGTTCGTAATGCTTGGCCAGCTCTTCGAGAGCCGGGATGCGGAACGGATTCCGCACGGCCGCCAGGTCCTCCCACACGACAATGGCCTCCTGGTCGGCGCCCAACTTGCGTTCGAGAGCAGCCAGATCCCACAGCGTGTGAAACAGCAGGTTGTCGTCCGGCAAGCCGGCCTCGATCGCTCGTCGAAATAAGGCGCGCGACTGCTCCCATTCCCCGGCTTGCCGGAGCCAGCGGGCGATACCGGCGATTTCGGCGCCGTGCTTGAAGGGCAGATTCTCCGGATCCTTGAAAGCCAGGGGAACAATTCCCGTCAGGCACGCCAGGGAGAGAATGTCGAGGGCGTTGTGGTGGAATACCGGCAGCAGGCGGGCGGCACGGCCCGTCCGCAAATATTCGAAATACAGGTAGGGAATCAGCGCGCCCGGGACGTCGCCTTCGCGCTCAAAGCCCAGGACCTGATTCTCCAGATCCACCAGGCGGCAGGACTCGTAACGCAGCTTCCACAAACGCCGGGCGCCGAATAACAGATCCAGGTGCTCCAGCTTGCCGAACGGCGGGCGGCTGCGGTTCAGGCGATAGCGGGTCTCCAGCAGAGGCTGATCGAAGGCCCGGCCGTTATACGTGATCAGAACGCGGAAGGGCGCCAGGTGGCGGGCCAGCGCATCCAGCAGGCTGGCCTCCTCGCAGTAATCCCGCATGAAGAACTGCCGCACGCGAAAACCTTCCGGAGTGATTCTTCCCACGCCTACCAGGAACGCGCACGTTCCGGAGCCGCCCGCCAGGCCGGTGGTTTCCGTGTCGAGGAAGGCCCACTCGGCAGGTGGTGCGACCGAGGCGGCGCCTCCGGAGATCGCATCGAGCAGATCGTGCGGCAGGTCCGCCAGCGAGCCGATGTCGGCGCTGCCATGACGGCGGTAGCGCTCATACAGCTTCTCGGTTTCGAAATGCCGGCCGAATGCAGTTTCGATTTGTTCTCCGCCCAGCCAGTCTTCGACGGCGGTTTGCGCGCGCTCCGCGGGCATTTCCGCTGATTCCGAAATGGCATCGCTTGTGGAAAACTTCGCGGAGAAACCCGCGTCGTACTTCGCATGGATGCGCGCCACGCGTGCGCGAAGATCGGCCAGCTGCTGCTGTAAGTCGCTCATTCGCCTTTTGTTTACTGGCCCAAGAAAAGCATAACATGACGTGCGGGAAAGGTTGCGCCGAATATTCCGGTGCCTTTTCTGCTCGCTGGTGTTTTTGGAAACGCCGCGCGATGATCAAAAAAACCTCGGAAAACCTGGGTTTTTTTGCAGTTTTCTCTTTACACGACGCGGACGATCCCGTATGATGCGAATGAGCCTCCGCAGCAAAAGCCCACGGAGCGGAAGCTGTACATGGGAAAAATCGGATATTTCAAAGGAGAGATATGGCTAAGTTGACCCAATCGCAGTTCATGAAGGAGCTGGCGGCAGCGACGGATGTCCCCAACAAGACCGCGAAGACCTTGGTTACGGCGTATGCCGACCTGGCGGTGAAGGAAACCAAGAAGAACGGTATGTGCGTACTGCCGGGCATCGGCCGGTTGGTGCGCGTAGATCGCAAGGCACGCATGGGCCGCAACCCTGCGACCGGCGAAGCGATCAAGATCCCGGCCAAGAAAGTGGTGAAGTTCCGCGTCGCCAAGGCCGTGAAGGACGCCATCGTCCCAAAAAAAAAGTAACAGCGAGCTAGAAGATAAAGCAAAACCCCGGACCGCTGCTGCGGGCCGGGGTTTGTTTTCTTAAAAATCCGATTGAGGCCTCGCCTTTACTGCTGGCGCACGCCGGGAAGCCTTATGCCTGCTTCTTTTCGTCGGGGCGCGGTGCGGGCGGTTCTTCGGGAGTCTTCAAGGAATCCTTGAAATTGCGAATGCCCTCGCCGAGGCCTTTTGCCAGCTCTGGAATCTTCTTGCCGCCAAACAACAAGAGGGCGACCAAGAGAATAACCAGCAGCTCCATCGGGCCTATTTGTCTTAACATAGGGCCTCCTTGCAACCTGAGTGTACCATGAAGCGCAACCCTAAAAGCGCAGTCCGAAAGGGTTTTAATCAGAAGAACGACGTTCGCGCGATTGCGCGGGAAAGAGTGGGTCCCGTCAAGCCATCCCGCCCCATTTTGCCGCCCACGGTCCGCAAAAAGCCCAAACATAAGCGCCCGCCGGGCGACTTGGAAGACTAACCTCCAAGGTCAAGTGGACAATAGGTATATGCCCTTTGTGAGAGTCGGTTCTCTGGCTGCCTTACCGCCTGGATCGGTGATGGAGGCCCTGGTCGGAGAGGGAACCTATGCCATCTGCAACACCGCTGGCGAGATTCACGCCATGGATGGGATTTGCCCCCACGCTGGAGGCCCGCTGGGCCACGGAGCGCTGCACGGCACGACGCTGGTCTGTCCCTGGCATGCCTGGGAATACGACTGCCGTTCCGGCGCGAATGAGATGGACGACAGCCTGCTCCTCGCCAAATTCCCGGTCAAAATCCAGGGCGACGATATCCTGATCGATGTTCCCTAGTTCCTTACAAGACATTCCCTGATGCCGGAGCTTCCCGAGGTCGAGACGGTCGTTCGCTCGGTCGCAGCGCATCTTGCGGGCCGGACGATTCTCGAAACCCTTTTCACATCGAAGTTCGTAACCCCGGGCAGCCGCGCCAGGCTGGCGCAGCGGTTAGCAGGCCGCCGTATCGAATCGGTGAGGCGCCGCGGGAAGTTCATCGTCATGGCGCTGGACCGGGGCACGCTGACGGTGCATCTGGGAATGACCGGCAAGCTCCTGGTGCGGGGAGAGACGGGCGAACATACCCACGGAGTGTTCATCCTGGATGAGGGCATGCTGCTGTACCACGATCCGCGCCAGTTTGGCCGCATCGAGTGGAGCCCAGGGGAGTCTCCGCGCGTGACCCGGCTGGGTCCGGAACCGCTCGAGATCAGCCTGGCGGATTTTCGCGTCCGGCTAAAGCGAAAGACCCGCATCAAAGCCCTGCTGCTGAATCAAACCTTCCTGGCGGGCCTGGGAAATATCTACGCGGACGAGAGCCTGTTCGCGGCCGGGATTCATCCCCTGACCATCGCCGCGCGGCTGAGTCCGGCTCGCGCGGAGAAGCTGTATCGAGCTATACGGGGTATACTGGCCCACGCGATCGAGCTGGGCGGCTCCTCGATTTCAGACTATGTGAACGCGGAGGGCCAGCGGGGCTGGTTTCAGGTGGAGCATCGCGTATACGGCCGCGAGGGCGAGCCGTGCGCCAACTGCGGGAAGCCGATTCGCAAAACGCTGGTGGCGCAGCGCGGGACCCACTACTGCCCGCACTGCCAGAAGAAATAATCCCGCGTCCCGCCACGGTACAATTGCGTGAAACGCTATGCCTTTGGCTCCAGGAACTCGGTTGGGTCCCTACGAGATCGCTGCGGCTATCGGCGCGGGAGGCATGGGTGAGGTCTATCGCGCCCGCGATCCCAAGCTCAAGCGTGACGTGGCGATTAAGGTGTTGCCCGATGCATTTGCGCGCGATCCGGAGCGTATGGCTCGCTTTCAGCGCGAGGCCGAGGTCCTGGCTTCGCTGAATCATTCCAACATCGCCCAGATCTATGGCGTAGAAGATCGGGCCCTGGTGATGGAGCTGGTGGACGGCGAGTCGCCCAAGGGCCCGCTGCCCTTCGAGGAAGCCTGGAAGATCGCGGCTCAGGTCGCGGATGCGCTCGAATACGCGCATGAACGCGGCATCGTGCATCGCGACCTCAAGCCGGCCAACGTCAAGGTGACACCCGAAGGCGCGGTGAAGCTGCTCGATTTCGGATTGGCGAAGGCGCTCAGTGCGCCGGGAACCACTGCCGCCGGAGACCAGGAGAACTCCCCTACGCTGACGATGGGCTCGACGCAGATTGGCGTGATCCTGGGCACTGCGGCGTACATGGCTCCGGAGCAAGCCAAAGGGAAAAGCGTCGACAAGCGCGCCGATATCTGGGCCTTCGGCGTGGTGCTGTACGAGTTGCTTACCGGCGAGCGATTGTTCCAGGGCGACGACGTCTCGGAGATCCTCGCTCAAGTCCTGACCAAGCAAGCTGATCTGGACAGAGTTCCGTTCGCCGCGCGGCGGTTACTGGCGGAGTGTCTGGCGAAAGATCCGAAAAACCGTCTGCGCGATATAGGCGATGCCAAGAGATTGCTGGGAGACGGCGCGAAAGACGGTTCGCCGCAATCGGAACCTCGCCCCGCCCGCCGTTCTTGGATTCCTTGGGCAGTTACGGCAGTGTTATTCCTGGGGCTGGCTGTGTCGCTGGCCTGGATCTTCAAACCGGCTCCGCCTCTTCCCATCACACGCTTTCCAATCGCCTTGGGAGAGGGCCAAGTCCTCGCAAACACCAGTCGTCTGGATTTGGCGGTTTCCCCGGATGGCACGCAGATAGCGTACGTGGCCAACCGGGGATTGT
>DATIRX010000135.1:0-4118 GCA_035469225.1 Bryobacteraceae bacterium | reverse complement strand
ACCGGCATCGGAGGCGGCATCATCATCGACGGCCGTATCCTTCACGGGCAGATCGGCATGGCGGGCGAGCTGGGGCACATCACCATTTCGCCCAACGGAAATCCGTGCGGCTGCGGCAATCGCGGCTGCGTGGAAAAGCATGCGTCGGCGACGGCGGTTTCCGCCATGGCCCGGCTGCTGGGACTGGGGCCGGCCTTGACGGCGCAGCAGGTACATGATCTGGCGGCCGCGGGAAACGATCGCGCCCGGGAGATTTTCCGCGTGATGGGCGAGGCCCTGGGAATCGCACTGGCAAGCCTGATCAATATCTTCAATTTTCCGCTGTACCTGCTGGGCGGAGGCGTTGTGGGCGCCTGGGAATTCTTCTCGCCGGCGATGCTGGCCGAAGTGGAGCGGCGCTGCTTCACCTATCGCAGCACGCTCAAGACGGCCCCCACCCGCATCGAACCGGCGCAGCTGGGCAGCGACGCGGGACTGTACGGAGCCGCCTGTTTGCCGCTCCAGGAAACCGCGGCATAACGGTCCAGGCTCGGTAGCGCTAACATAATCCTATGCGCTGGCCTGCCTGCCTCCTGGTGCTTTTTTCCCTCGGAATCGCTCAGTCTCAAGACACCGTCCGCACGATGTTTCCGGCCGTCCGCGGGCTCCACGAAATGGTGGGCGCCGCGAACAACCTGGAAGTAGCGGCCGGTACGCGCATTCTCGCCCAGGGCGGCAATGCCGTGGATGCGGGGGTTGCCACCGTGCTGGCGGCTACCGTGACCGAGCAGAGCCGCGTGGGCCTGGGCGGCGAAATCCCCATCCTGATCAAGATGAAGGACAAGCCGGTGATCGCCATCAGCGGCGTCGGCGTGGCCGGCTCCAAGGCCACGGTCCAGTTCTTCGAGCATCGCGCAGCGGAAAAATGGGAGCCAGCGGATCGCGCACCCGCTCCTATCCCCGCCATCGGACCGCGAGCAGCGATCACTCCAGGGCTGGTGGACGGACTTCTGTTGGCGCTCGAAAAATACGGAACGCTCTCCTTCAGTCAGGTGGCCGCTCCGGCCATCGAATACGCCGATGAAGGATTTCCTATCGCCGAGGAGTTCGCGGAGTTCCTGGGCGCGCTGCATCAGTATCATGCATTCTGGCCGGCTTCATTCCGCTTTTTCTATCCCAACGGTGCGCCTCCCAAGCGCGGCGAAGTCGTAAAGATGCCCACGCTGGCGAACACCTTGCGCCAGATGGCCGCGGTGGAATCGAAGACCAAAGGCGATCGCGGCGCGAAACTACACGCGGTGCACGATCTGTTCTACAAAGGCGACATCGCAGCGAAGCTGGCCGATTTCATGGACACCAACGGCGGCCTGTTTACGCGCGACGATCTGGCCAAGTTCCATGCCGAAACCGATGAACCACGCGTGGGAACCTATCGCGGCTACACGATTTCGAAGCCCGGCTTCTGGACGCAGGGCCCGGTCATGATCGAGGCGCTGAATATTCTGGAAGGCTACGACCTGAAGAAGATGGGCCACAACAGCCCGGAGTATCTCCACACCGTGATCGAGGCCGTGAAGCTGGCGTTCGCCGACCGCGACCGCTACTACGGAGATCCCAAATTCAGCAAGATTCCGGAAGACATTCTGCTTTCGAAAGACTATGCGGCCGAGCGCCGTAAGCTGATCGATCCGCAGCATGCCTCCATGCAGAGCCGCCCGGGCGAGCTGCACGCGTCGGTGGCGATGGTGGGCGGGAACGGAAAATCGTCGGATAAAGACACCACTTGCGTCAACGTCGTCGACAAAGACGGCAACGCTTTTTCGGCTACCCCCAGCGGCGCGTGGATCCCGTCGGTGATCGCCGGGGATACGGGCATTCCGCTGTCCGTTCGCCAGGAATCGTTCGTACTGACGCCCGGCCATGCCAACCAGGTTGCCCCCGGAAAGCGGCCTCGCGTCACGCTGAGCCCCACCATCGTCACTCGCGATGGGCAACTGGTTCTGACCATGTCCACCCCCGGCGGCGACAACCAGGACCAGGCCATGCTGCAGGCGCTGCTGAACATTCTGGAGTTCGGCATGTCGCCCCAGGAAGCCGTGGAAGCCCCCCGCTTCCAGAGCTCTCACTTCTATAACTCCTTCGGTTACCACGAGTTCACGGCCGGCAAGGTGAGCATCGAAGGCCGCATTCCGCGCGCCACCACCCAGAAGCTGCTGGACCTGGGCCACGTGGTCCAGCCCTCCGCGGACTGGAGCAACTCATCGGCCCCCACAATCATCCAATTGATTGGGGGAGTCCTGAACGGTGCAGCGGATCCTCGCCGGGCGCGCTACGTGTTTGGCCGCTAAGGCTATAATAGAACTGGAGTTAATTGTGCTTCTTTCGCGATTTTTACGCCTGTCGGCACAGGTCCAAATGATGCCCATCCTGGAGGGCGGCGAGGAAATCCTTGTCGGCGGCCAGGCGGTGATGGAAGGCGTCATGATGCGCGCGCCGCACAGTTATTGCGTGGCTGTGCGCAAGGCCGATGGCCAGATGGTGACCGAGGAACATTCCATCCACCGCATGTCGGAGAAGTATCCGATCTTCAAGCTGCCGGTGTTCCGCGGCGTCGGGACCCTGGTGCAGGCGATGAAGCTGGGCGTGAACGCCCTGCAGTTTTCCGCCAATGCGGCCCTGGACGAGAAACCGGAGGACGGCAAAAAGCCGGTGGAAATCAGCTCCACCATGATGACCGTGACGCTGGTGGGCAACCTGCTGTTCTTCGTCGCGCTGTACAAATTCGTGCCCCTGCTGCTGGCTACGCAGCTGGGCCATGTAGTGCCATCGCTCGCCGGGCGATTCGCCACCAATATGACCGATGGCGTGATCCGCATTGCCATCTTCCTGGCGTTTCTGTTTGCGCTTTCCCGCTTCAAGGATATCCGGCGGGTCTTCCAGTATCACGGCGCGGAGCACAAAGTAGTATTCAACTACGAATCGGGCCAGCCGGTTACGGTGGAGAACGCGCAACGGTTCGTCACCTTCCACCCGCGCTGCGGAACCAGCTTCATGCTGGTGATGCTGGTGATCGCGATGGTCTTCTACGCATTTATTCCGGTGGATAATTTTTGGATCAAGTTCGTTGCGCGCCTGGCATTCTTGCCGGTCATCATCGGCGTGAGTTATGAAATCATCCGCTTCGCCGCCAAGCGCCAGGGTACGCTCATGGGATTTCTGAGCGCGCCGGGGCTGTGGCTGCAGCGCATCACCACGCAGCCGCCGGACGATTCGCAGGCCGCCGTCGCGATTCACGCACTGAACGGCGCCATGGAACTGGAACAGAAGCAGGGCGGCGAACTGGTGATCGCCTAAACCTCTTTTACGCCATCCCCATGCAATATCAGAAAAAACTCGATGACATCGAGCGCCGCTTCGAGGAGCTGACGGCGCAGATGGCCGACAACGCCGTCATCAGCGACTCCGCGCTCTACCGCAAAATCTCCAAGCAGCAGAGCGACATGAGCGATATGGTCAACAAGTATCGCGAGTGGAAGAGCGCCAACAAGAATCTGCAGGAAGTCCGTCCGATGCTGGAGGAGACCGATCCGGAGCTGCGCACCATGGCTCAGGAGGAGGTCGCGCGGCTGGAACCGCTTCTGGCGCAGTACGAGGACGAGTTGAAGGTGCTGATGCTTCCGAAGGATCCTCTGGACGAGAAGGACGTGGTGCTCGAAATCCGGGCCGGGACCGGCGGAGACGAAGCGACCCTTTTTGCGGCCGAAGTCTTTCGCATGTATGGGCGCTTCGCCGAATCCCGCGGCTGGAAGGTGGAAGTAACCTCGGCCAGCGATTCCGCCGTCGGCGGCCTCAAGGAAGTGATCGCGTTGATCAGCGGGCACAAGGTCTACAGCCAGTTGAAGTACGAAAGCGGCGTGCATCGCGTGCAGCGCGTACCGGCCACCGAACAGCAGGGACGGGTGCACACTTCGGCCATCACGGTGGCGGTGCTTCCAGAAGCCGATGAAGTCGAGATCAAGCTAGAACCGAAAGATGTCCGCATCGACACCTTCTGCTCCTCGGGTCCGGGCGGGCAGAGCGTCAACACCACGTATTCCGCGGTGCGGCTGACGCACCTGCCGACGGGCGTGGTGGTTTCC
>DATIRX010000134.1:0-3016 GCA_035469225.1 Bryobacteraceae bacterium | reverse complement strand
TCCGTTGCCAGAATGTAGCGCCTCCGGAAGACTGGCCATCAGCTTTGCCAGCGGATGATCCAGCGCGGTGCACAGGTCGTGCAGCCGGCTGATGGCGATGTTCCCGCGGCCGGCTTCCACATCCGCCAGGAATCTCGTGCTCAGTCCTGCCTTTTGCGCCAGCTGCTCACGCGAAAATTTCTGCTCGCGGCGCAATTCCCCGATCCGCCGGCCAAGCTGCTCCAACAAAGTCATGGGGGAAATATAATGCATAATTGTGGACTTGACTAGTCCTTTTTCGTGCACTAAAATTCATAAACTCAAAACCGAGTGGTGGTGGACCGATGATTTCTTTCGAGACCTCGCCCGAGAAATATCGTCACTGGAAGCTGCGCGTCGAGGGAAACCTGGCGTTTCTGGACATGGATGTGCGGGAAGACGCGGCGCTTCGGCCCGATTACAAGTTGAAACTGAATTCCTACGACCTGGGTGTCGACATCGAATTGAACGATGCGGTGCAGCGCCTGCGGTTTGAACACCCGGAAGTGCGCGCAGTCGTTCTGGGCAGCGGTAAACCCGGCATCTTCTGCGCCGGCGCCAACATCTTCATGCTGGGAACCAGCAGCCATGTCTTCAAAGTCAACTTCTGCAAGTACACGAATGAAACGCGGCTTGCGCTGGAAGACGCTTGCCAGAACAGCGGACAGCGCTACCTGGCGGCCTGCAATGGAACCACGGCCGGCGGCGGCTACGAGCTGGCGCTGGCGTGCGATGAAATTGTGCTGGTGGAGGACGGCAACAGCGCGGTGAGCCTTCCCGAAACACCGTTGCTCGCCGTTCTTCCCGGCACCGGCGGCCTCACCCGTGTGACCGACAAGCGAAAGGTGCGGCGCGACCGCGCCGATGTGTTCTGCACTCTGGCCGAAGGCATCAAAGGCCAGCGCGCCGTCGAATGGGGGCTGGTGGATGCTGTGATTCCACGAAGCAGGTTCGAGCAGGCCGTGCTGGACCGTGCCCGGCGGCTTGCTGCGCTGGATCGCAGCGAAAAAGGTCCGGGAGTTCCGCTCCCCACGCTTGAACCGGCGATCAGCGAAAACGAAATCCGCTACCGCCACGTCACGTTCTCGGTCGATCGCGCTCACCGCGTGGCAACGCTGCTGGTGAAGGGGCCCGAAGGACCGCAGCCGCTCGGCGCAGACGCCATCCACGCAGCAGGTGCGGACTTTTACACCTTCCGGCTGTTCCGTGAAATCGATCACGTGCTGCTGCACCTGCGATTCAATGAACCGGAGATCGGATTGCTGCTGATTAAAACGCAGGGCGATCTGGACGCGGTGGAGAAGCTGGATGAGACGCTGGCGCGAAGCTCGGGCCACTGGTTTGTGAAGGAAATCCTGCTGTTCATGAAGCGCACGCTGAAGCGCCTCGATCTCACCGCCCGCAGCCTGTTTGCCATGATCGAACCCGAATCGTGCTTTGCAGGATGCCTGATGGAACTGGCGCTTGCCTGCGATCGCAGCTACATGCTGGACAATCCGGAGGAGAAGGTCGATGTGCAACTCAGCCCCCTGAACACCGGCTTTTTTCCCATGAGCAACGGGTTGTCGCGATTGCAGAGCCGGTTTCTGGCCGAACCCGGCCGCGTTGCCGAACTCCTGGCGCATCCCGGAGGATTCGATGCGCGGGCCGCGGAGAAAGCCGGCCTTGTGACCTTTGCCGTGGATGATCTGGACTGGAGCGACACGGTGCGTGTCGCCATTGAAGAGCGCGCGAGCCTCTCCCCGGACGCGTTGACCGGTATGGAATCGAATCTTCGGTTCGGCGGTCCGGAAACGATGGAAACAAAAATCTTCGGACGCCTCTCCGCCTGGCAAAACTGGATCTTTGTCCGTCCCAATGCCGTCGGCGAAAAAGGCGCCCTCAGCCTGTACGGCAAACCTGAGCGCCCTGGCTTTGACTGGAAGCGCACCTAGGTTGCACCGCGGAGACGCGGAGGCCGCGGAATGGAAACAACGGAGGAATCATGAGCAGCGTCAACCTGAATGACAAAATCCCCAACAACGTGGAACTCAGCGAAGACCGGCGTTTACAGCGCGCGCTGGAAACCTGGCAGCCGGACTACCTCAAATGGTGGATGGAAATGGGGCCCGCCGATTTCCAGAATGACCTGATTTATCTCCGCACCGCCGTTTCCGTGGAACCGAGCGGGTGGGCGCATTTCGATTATGTGAAAATGCCCGATTACCGCTGGGGCATTTTTCTCACGCCTCCATTGCATGACGGCACCGTCGGCTTCGGAGATTTCCAGGGACAGCCTGTTTGGAGCGAGATTCCCGGCGAGTTCCGCAACTGGCTTCGCCGCATCATCGTGACGCAGGGCGACACCGAACCTGCGAGCGTCGAACAGCAACGGATGCTGGGCCACACGGCTCCCAGCCTCTACGATCTTCGCAACCTGTTCCAGGTGAATGTGGAAGAGGGGCGCCACCTCTGGGCCATGGTGTACCTGCTGCATCGTTTTTTCGGCAAGGACGGCCGTGAAGAGGCGGAAGAATTGCTGCAGCGCCGCAGCGGCAATCCTGACAAGCCGCGCATTCTCGGCGCCTTCAACCAGCCGGTGGAAAACTGGCTCGACTTCTACATGTTCACCATGTTTACTGATCGGGACGGCAAGTACCAGTTGCTGGCCCTCAGCGAAAGCGCATTCGATCCGCTCGCCCGCACGACGAAGTTCATGCTGACCGAAGAAGCGCACCACATGTTTGTCGGAGAAACCGGCGTGCAACGCGTCGTTCAGCGCGCCTGCGAGCTGATGAAGCAGGACGACGACGTGCGCCGGCTGCGCGGCATTGATCTTCCCACTATTCAGAAGTACATCAACTTGTGGTACAGCCTCAGCGCCGACCTGTTCGGCGGCGAAATCTCGACCAATGCCGCAAACTATTTCGGCGCCAGCCTCAAGGGCCGCGACCAGGAGTCAAGCTATCCGGAACACCAGGCGAAAGAAGGTTCGTATCCGATGATGGTAATGGAGAAC
>DATIRX010000133.1:0-3648 GCA_035469225.1 Bryobacteraceae bacterium | reverse complement strand
GGCGGAGGGATCACCACGGACGTGAGAATCTCGTTGAAGCGCACCACGTGCGACTGGATTCTGCCGTCCACCATCAGGTCTCCCGGCACCAGTTGTTCGATCGACAGCTCCTTCACTCCCTGCGGCGTCGCCAGTCTGGCGCGCGCGTCGAAGGGGATCAGCGCGGTGGCGGCATCGCCGGGATAGACGGCGTAACACAAACGCCCGCCCATGGCCGAATGATAGTAGCTGTTGTCTCCGATGGCTCCGTAGCACAGGTATCCGCCGTTCCTCCAACAGGAATAGCCGCCGCGCAGATACTGGCACCATACTTCCTGCAGCAGGTCGCCACCGAGAGTGGACGCGTTGCGCAGTTCCGGCGAGGAGATCTTGTTGACCGCCTCCACCAGCATCGGATACTTTTCCTGCAATAGCCGGGAGTCGGCCAGTTCCGCCAGTTTGGTCGCCGTCCCGATCTCGACGCCTCCCTGGGCGTCTTCCTTGATGTAGCGCAGATGATCGATCTTCTTGATGTCCACCAGGTAGCTGGGCGCCTGCTGCAGCCGGTTCTTGAGGCGAATCAGCAGGTCGGTGCCGCCGGCGTACACGGCCGCGCTCGAGCCGTGCTGCGACAGAATCTGGATCGCTTCGTCAACGGTGGAAGGCTTGTAGATGGAGACCTTCTTCATGCTCGTCTGCCTTTCGACTTCAACCCCGTCATGATCTTTTCCCGCGTGATGGGGTGCTCCCGGATTCGGACCCCGCAGGCGTTGTAAATCGCGTTGGAGATCGCGCCGGGAACGGCGCCGATGCTGGTTTCGCTAAAACTCTTCACGCCATAAAACCAGCGCGGCTCCAGGCTGTCGATGTACACCTGCGTCGATTTGGGCAGGTCCAGGATCGTCGGAAGCCGGTAGGACAAGTAGCCGACGCTGTAGTGGCGCGTGCCGGGGAATTCGCGGTCCCAGGGAATGGGGTCGGTCGCCACCTGCGTGCTTTCCATCAGCGAGCCCACCATGTCGGATTCCGACACCAGCGGATTGATGACCAGTCCGGTGTCGTGAGTGTAGACAGCTCGAACGAAGCGCCAGTTGCCGGTCCAGGTGTCGACTTCCACTTCCACGAAACACGCCCCCACGCCTTTGTTCGCAGCGGTTCTTTCTCCGCCCGCGACGCCTCGGCCTGTCATCCGGATGAGGCCGTTGTTGGCTTTGGCCAGCGCGGAGAAGGTGGTGTTCTTTTTGGGATCGTCCGCGGAAAAGAGGACGCCGTCGCGGATCTGAAGCTTCGCAACATCTGTCTTAAGCACACTGGCAGCGCGCGCAAGCAGATCCTTTCTCAGCTTGTCGGCCGCGCTGCAGATCGCCGCGCCTTGCAGCGTGATCGTGCGGCCACCGAACCATTCATCGCTCAGGGGCGCCAGGTCCGAATCGCCCCAAATCAAGCGGATGTGGTCGCGCGTCGTGAAACCCAACATCTCCGCGACCAGAGCTGCCTGCGCCGTGGCTGCGTTCGAGCCGCTGTCAGGAAGGGCGATCTTCATGGTCACGTTGCCGTCCGCGGCCAGATCCAGCTCCGTGCTGAAGATGTTGGCGTCCGGCGCCGCCGCCTGTTTGGCGAACGCTGCCTCCCCTTCGTGATAACCCATGAGTCCGCCATGATGCTGGGACATGCCGAGGCCGAATCCCCTTCTAAATCGTCCTGCCTGGCTGCCCGCGACGGGAGTTCGCTTCTCCCACCCGAACGCTTTCGCGCCTTCCTGCAGCACCTCTACGGTGGGCATCGATTCGTAGGGATGGCGCGTGTCCCCCGGTGTGAGCCGCGTGATGTGCATCAGGCGGTACTGGACCGGGTCGATCCCGAATGCATCGGCCATCTCATCGATCATGTTTTCCCAGGACCACTTGGTTTCCTGCTGGAGGAAGCTGCGCGAAGGCCCCGGACGCGGCGCGTTGGTCCGGTAGGCGCTCCACGTGGATCGCCAGTGCGTAACTTGCGAGGTGTACAGGTCCATCTGGTTGGTCGCGTTGGTGGGACCGTCGGCATGCACCCCGAAATCCAGATCGCCGATGCTGACGTACACTTCGTGGTCGATCGCGAGGATGCGGCCGTCTTTCCTGGCTCCCACCCGGAACTTGGTGATGGTCTCGGGCTTGATCTGCAGTTGCGCCAGTTCCTGGTCCTTCGGCAGCATTATTTTTACGGGCCGGCCCGTGAGCTTCGCCAGATGGGCGATCAGCGGATAAAATCGTTCCGCGGCCATGCGGGCTGCGCCGAATGTGGATCCGTTGTACTTGTTGATCAGGCGGATTTTGGAGGCCTCAATGCCCAGTGCCGCCGCCAGCGAGGCCCGGACCGGATAGATCCCCTGGCCCATGCCCCACATCGTAAGCCGGTCTCCATCCCATTTGGCTACGCTGCCGCTCGGCTGCATGGGAACAGATACGCCGCCCGAAAAATGGTAGGTGAACTCTTTGACCACATCCGCTTCGGCCAGTCCTTTTTCGATGTCCCCGCGCTGATCCGCCCAAGTGGTGCGCGGAAAATCCTTGGGCGAATTCGCGTGCCGGATCAGGTTTCCCTTGCCGTGGCCCAGATCGGGGGCATCCGGAGCCATGCTGTCCTTCAGCGTCGAAGCGAATGGCAGCACTTCGTACTCCACCTTGATCGCATCTGCGGCATCCTGTGCGAGATCCTCTGTCTCTGCTGCCACCAGGGCGACGGCTTCACCCTGCAGATTGAGCTCCCTGGGCATCGGTTCCGGTAGGATCCGGCCCCTGGCAACATTGGGACGCTGCAGCTTCGGTGCGTTCTTATACGTGAGAATATGGCGCACGCCCGGCATTTTTTCCGCGGCCGCGGTGTCGACGTCCAGAACCCGTGCGTGAGGGTGCGGCGAGGTGAGGAATCGCACGTACAGCAGATCCGGGAACCACACCCGGCTGGCGTATTGCGCTTTACCGGTGAACCTGGGAATCGAGACCTCCGGCAGCGGCGGCAGCGGCTTGCCCAGTACCTGGAGGTTTTCGGGCGGATACCCCTGCCACTTTTTCGTGACGGACTTGCTCGATCCCTCCAGCACTTCGTTGCCCGGCAGGTGTCCGCCGGTAGTCGAGTAATCCCGTACCATCGGCATCCTGACCTGAATCACGGAATCGAGCTCCGGTTCGATGGGAATCTTGTTCCCTCGCAAGATCGCCGCCGCGTCGAGCACCGTCCGGATGATGTTGGGGTAGGCCGAGCAGCGGCAGATGTGGCCGGCCAGAGCGGCCTTGACCTGGTCCTCATTCGGACTGGCATTCTTGTCGAGCAGTCCTTTCGCGGTCACAATCCATCCGGCCGTGCAGAAGCCGCAATCGGCGGCGACGCGCGTGTGGCCGATCCGCTGCAGCGGATGCAGATTCCTTGCTGGATCGCGCACAACGCCGCGTCCAGGCTGTGCGCTGTCATCGCCGATCCCTTCGATGGTGAGAATCCTCCTGCCTGCGGCTTCGGTCGCCAGGGTATGGCAGGAATACAGCGGCGTGCCGTCCACCAGCACGCTGCAGGCGCCGCAACTGGCGCGATTGCAACTTCGGTTGGTGCCCGTCAGGCCCAGTTTCATCGAAATCACTTCCCACAAGGTGGTGCGCGCTTCGTATTCGGCGGCATAGGCCTTGCCGTTGACGA
>DATIRX010000132.1:0-4281 GCA_035469225.1 Bryobacteraceae bacterium | reverse complement strand
AGGCCGCCACGCAGATGCAGGCGGCCGTCGCGGCGGCTCCCAAGTTCGCCGTCGGCTGGCACGCTCTGGGCGTAGTCCAGGAGCGGCTGGAGAAGCTGGCAGAAGCTCGCAGCGCATATGAACACGCCCTCGAAGCCGATCCTAAGATGTTGCCGCCCTACATCACCCTCGCGCGCCTGTGTCTCAAAACCAAAGACTGGCAGTGCGCCGCCAAGGCGTCTGAGGCGCTGATCAAGGCTGACTCCAAGAAGACCGTCACGGAGATTTATCTTCACCAGGCGGTGGCGCGCTACCAGCTCAAGGATCTGGACGGCGCCACCGCGAGCGTGCAAGAGGCCGTTCAGCGCAAGATCCCGCGGGCGGAGTACGTGCTCGGGCGGATTCTTGAAGCCAAAGGCGATGCTGCCGGAGCGCGCGAGCACATGGCGAAGTATCTCGACATGGATAAGAATGCTCCCGACGCGGAACTGATCCGCGTGCATCTTCAGAACATCGGTAAGGCGGACGCTGGCGGCGTGGAGCCCGAACTGGAAGTGCTCTAACTTTTATCGCGCAAAACGCAGCGTGGCGCGATCAATTCCTGATTTGTCGCTCCGTGGCGCGCGCCACGCGCTTTACGCTCCTTCATATCTGCATTCCCCAGCGGCGCACCGTGCGGTTCTCGATGGTCTTGAAGACCAGGTTCTCGACCAGCAGGCCGAATAGGATCACAGTCAATAATCCTGCGAACACGTCGGCGATCAGCAGCTGATTCTTGCGCTCGAAGATAAACCACCCCAGCCCGCCCGATCCGGAGCTGACGCCAAACACCAGCTCGGCGGCGATCAGCGTGCGCCAGGCAAACGCCCAACCCACTTTGAGGCCCGTCAGGATACTGGGAAACGCGCCGGGAATCAGAATGCGGGCGATATATCCCGCTCGTGACAACCCGTAATTTTGTCCCACCATTCTCCAGGTGGGACTCACGGCGCGAAAGCCTGCGAACGTATTCAGCGCCACGGCCCACAGCACGGCGTGAATCAGCACGAAAATCACGCTGCCCGCGCCCAGCCCGAACCAGATCAGTGCCAGCGGAAGCAGCGCAATGGAGGGCAGGGGATTGAACATGGCCGTGAGCGTCTCAAGCAGATCCGCCCCGATCCGCGTGGACGTGGCCAGGGCCGTCAGCAACGCGGCGATCGCCAGTCCCGCGGCGTATCCCTTGAGAAGCATCGAGATGGTGTAGACAGCCGCCTGAGGAAGCGCTCCGGAAATTACGGATCGAACCAGCGCCTCCACCGTGGCGGAAAATGCGGGGACCAGCAAAGGATTATTGAGCCAGCGCGCATACAATTCCCACGCGCCCGCCAATAATGCGAGCAGTAGCGTCTTGCGGACGGCCGGGTTTTCATACAGCCTTTCCCACGCGCTGAGCGGCTTCTCTACCACCGGGAATCCGGCGGTGGCGACCGTGTAGAGGATCTCGGGCCGCTCCGGAATCGCTCTTCGATCAGACATGCGCGCCGGCTCCTTCCTGGATCTCGCTCCCGAACAGAAGTTCGTGAATGCGCGTCGAAAGCAGCTTGCCGGATGCATCAGCATCGTCTGTGCCGCGGCTGTTCAGCTCGGCTTTGGCCTGTCCCGGATGGGCGCTCATCAGGAGGATGCGATTGCCTACGCGAATCGCCTCGGGGATCGAGTGGGTGACAAATAGCACCGTGAATTTCGTGTCTTCCCAGAGCTGCAGCAGCTCGTCCTGCATCTTGGCCCGCGTCAGCGCGTCGAGCGCTGCGAACGGCTCATCCATTAACAGGATCTGCGGTTCCATGGCCATGCCGCGGGCGATGGCTACCCGCTGCTTCATGCCGCCCGAAAGGTTGTGCGGATAGCTCGATGCAAACTCAGTGAGATTGACCTTGGCGATGAAATGCATCGCGCGCTCCTCGGCCAGAGCCCGGGTCCACTTGCCTGCAGCCGTAAGGGCAAAGACGATATTCTCTTTTACCGTCTTCCACGGCAGAAGCTGATCGAATTCCTGAAACACGAACACGCGATCCGGTCCCGGGCCCGCGACGTGAGATCCGTTGAGGCTCATGTGCCCTTCGGTCGGCTGGATAAATCCGCCGACTGCTTTGAGCAGCGTGGATTTACCGCATCCCGAGGGGCCCAGCACCACGAAGCGGTCGGATCGAAACAGGTTGAAGCTGACGCGATAGGTCGCCGTGACCAGATGCTCCTTCGTGCGGTACTGAAGAGTCACGCCTTCGACCGATAGAAGCGGAGCCGTCATCGAATCAGCTCCCGGGCGCGCCGTGGATCTCGGGAAAGAACAGATCCTTCCATGAGGCCGGACGATTCTTGAGGGATCCCGCGCCGTGCATGAACTCGGCGTATTTCATCACATTTTCCGGCGTGGTGGTGAACTTCACGTGCGGATCGTTGAGCACCTCCAGGATCTCTTCAGGCGTCAGTCCCCCGCCTTCAGCCGCGGCCAGCAGGTCCGCGGCCATCTTCTTGTCGGCGACGATCATCCGGTTGGCCTCCTCCAGCGCCTTCAGGACCGCTGCGAAGATTTGCGGATTCTCCTGCCGGAACTTGCTGGTGGTGGAGATCATGGTGAACGTGGTGGATCCGCCCATCACGTCGTCCGATGTCAAAATCGTTCGGACCCGCGGATCCTTGCGCTCGCGCTGGTGGAAGGGCGGCGAGCTGAAGTGCGCGCTGATGCCGGTCGACCCGGCCAGCAGCGCGATCACCGCATCCGGATGCGCCATGGAAACCGTGAATCGATCGAAGCGCGTAGCCTGTGCGGCGCCGTAGCGTTCTTTCGCGTACATCTGCATGATGATCGCGGGAATGGAAACCTTGATCGAGGTAACGGCGATCTTGTCCTGGTCCGTAAGGTCCTCCAGCTTCTTAAGATGATCCGCCCGGGTGTTGAGATACATCGGCATGGAGGTCATCGCAGCGACGCCTTCCACATTGGCCGAGCCTTGTGTTTTATCCCACAGGGTTAGGAATGCAGGCGGGCCCGCGGAAATGAAATCCGCCGACGACGACAGGAGCGCGTCGTTCATCGCGGCCGGACCTCCCAGATCCATCCACCGGACCGTGACGTCGGCATACTTCTCGATCAGGCGATACTTCTCCATCACCAGCAGCGGAAGAAATCCCACGCCGCCCGCGCCCTTGGGAATCCGGACTTCGCGGGTGTGCGGGCCGCTGCTGCATGCGGTCAACAACGCAAGCGCGAGAACGATTCCGAATCGCATGGGCTATTTTTCCGAGGGAACGGCCGCTCGAATCAGCTGGCCAACATCTTCCAGCTCATCGATCCGCCAGCCCAGCTCGATGGCTTTCTCCACTTGCGTAGCGGGTATAGCCGCCACGGCCTGATCGCGAAATTTAGCCTCCAGTTGCTGGTCGCTCATGGGCCGGTGGAGATTCCCCAGGGACTGCTCGACAAATCGCGTGAGCGTTTCTCCGGTGGCGAGCTGTACTTCAATGCGCGCCTGGTCTTCCGTGATCGAGGGATCGCCGGCGGCCGACACCAGCTCGCGGACGCGCCGGATCTGCGGATCGTTCACCGCTGCATCGGTGTATTCCTGAATGCCCGCTTTGCCGCGAACCAGCCCGATGGCTGCGCCATGATAGACCGAGAACTTGCCTTGCAGGCCCTTGGTGATGCCGCGCTGATTGCAGAGATCCATCACCAGCGGAGCGACGCGCAGCCGGACGGCCGCGATCTTCGCCGGGTCGGGATGATGCCCGTCATGAATCTGAATGCAGCCGTCGATGGTGGGATGATTCACGATGCCGCACGGGAACGGTTTGTATGTGTTCGCGCGAAGATCGAAATCCACGCCTAGCCGTGCGGTGATTTTCGAGAGATCGTATTTCGCCGCCTGGACCGCGGCGAATCCTCGCGGACCTTCGAGTCCGTGCTCTCCCGCAGTGAATCCGGCCTGTGCGAGCAATGCCGCCCCGTAGCCGTTTTGAGCCGCCCGGCCCGGGTGCAAGGCTTTGGCCATGGAACCGAACATCTCGCGCAGACCCGCGGCCTGCGTCGCCGCGAGCCCGATGGTCCAGATCATCTCCTGCTCCGGAAGCTTCAGAAGCTTGCCGATGGCCATCGCCGCGCCGAACACGCCGGCGGTTCCCGTAATGTGCCAGCCAACATCGTAATGCGCCGGATATACCGCGTTGCCGATGCGCGATTCCGCCTCGAATCCCAGGATGAACGCTTCCATGAAATCGCGCCCGGATACGCGATTCGCGCTGGCATAGGCGAACAGCGCCGAG
>DATIRX010000131.1:0-2037 GCA_035469225.1 Bryobacteraceae bacterium | reverse complement strand
GATCTGTTCAACCAGCACATCCAGCCCGCCTGCCCAATCGACAGCCTCATCCCTCGCGACCATGACCTCCCTCCTTGGCCGCTCAGACTATCACAAAAGCCCGGCTGTAGTACTAGGGAGGCGCTGAAGTATGCCGAGAGGGTGCTGGTTTGCGGCGCGGGAGCGTCATGCGGCCTATCGCCTCGGAATGCGCGCCCCTTTCTCGGTAAAATTCCGGCTTGCGATTGAGTTCTGCCCGGCCGTTCCAGCGTCGGGACACACTTCCCGTGTTATCCACCCGGTTGGGCGAGCAGAGCCTGTTTGACGATCACCAGATTGGCCAGGGCGAACAGCGTATATAGCTGTGCAGTGTTCTTCGTGAGGCCGCGATAGCGCAGCTTCTTGTGGTGGAAGCGGTTCTTGACGATGTGGAAGGGATGCTCGACCACGGCGCGCACCTGCGACAGCGCCCGCTCGACCGGCTCCGCCAGTTCCCGCAAGGCTTCCGGCAGGGCCTTGATGATGCTGCGCTTGATCGCGATGTTCCACGACACGTCGCGGTCCGCCAGTTCGGGCCGCTTGTCCGCCCCGATGTAGCCGGCATCGCCGAAGACGTCTGCCTCCTCGCCGTGCAGCAGCTTCGCCGTTTGGGTAATGTCGGCTTCGTTGGCAGCGGTGCCCACCACCGTGTGGACCAGCCCCGAGGCGACATCGACCCCGATATGCGCCTTCATCCCGAAGTGCCACTGGTTGCCCTTCTTCGTCTGGTGCATCTCCGGATCGCGGCTCTGCTGTTTGTTCTTGGTCGAGGGCGGCGCGGCGATGATCGTGGCATCGACAATCGTCCCCCGGCCTTCGCCGGGGCAGGCTCTTGCCGCATCAGCAGGCCGCGCTCCTCCAGCATCGCGCCGACTTCCTCGAACAGCCCCTTTGTCAGCTCGTGCCGTTCCAGCCAATGCCGGAAGTGCAGGACCGTGGTCGCGTCCGGCACCGGATCGCGGTTCAGCGCGATGCCGGCAAAGCCGAGCAATGCCTGGCTGTCGTAAAGCGCATCCTCCAGTCCTTCATCGGACAGCCCGTACCATTGCTGCACAAAATAGACCCGCAGCATGCGCTCCAGCGGGATCGGCGGCCGGCCGCGTTCGCCCTTTGGATAGAGCGGCGCGAGGCGCTCCACCAGCCGCGACCAGGGTACAGCCCGTTCCATCTCGGCCAGAAACCTGTCCCGCCGCGTCTGCTTCTTCTTGGCCCCGTATTCCGCCTCGGAAAAGCTCCCCTGACGCTGCATCGATCTGCCTCCACTCCCAGCACCAGGCAGATTCTATCCAATCCAGGACCGTAAGCGGAGCGCTGCCCCCATCTTGCGGGGGCTGAGGGCGAACGGATGATCCTGGCTCGTTCAGGCGAGGCAGGGAGGCTGGTTTGCCAAGTAATTTGCCAATTGATGGGCACAGTTTCCGGCGCGTTGAGGTTTTGACGGGAGTGCCGCGGCGGCGGCGCTGGAGCGTGGCGGAGAAGGCGGCGATTGTCGCGGAAAGCCTGGCGCCGGGGGCGGTGGCGAGCACGATCGCGCTGCGTCATGGGGTACATCGCAATCAGCTTTATACGTGGCGTCGGGAGCTGCGATCCGGCGCGCTCGCCAAGGCCGGTGCCGCGCTGCCGGATTTTGTGCCGATCGTGCCGGAAAGCCATGCTGCTTCTCGCACCGCGGTGATTGAAGTCGCGATTGGCGGCGCCGTGCTGCGCGCCGATGCGGGCGTCGACTTGGCATTTCTCGGCAAGATTATTCGCCTGCTGAAGGCGACATGATCTCCGCCGTATCGGGGAGCTTGCCGCCAGGGATGCGGGTGCTGGTTGCCACGCGCCCGGTTGATTTTCGCCGCGGCGCCGACGGGCTGGCGAGGACGGTGCAATCGATCCTGCAGCAGGACCCGTTCAGCGGCACGGTCTTCGTGTTCCGTTCGAAGCGCGCCGATCGCGTGAAGCTGCTCGTCTACGACGGGACGGGCCTGGTGCTGATCTGGAAGCGGCTGGAGGGCAGCACGTTCAAATGGCCGC
>DATIRX010000130.1:0-9081 GCA_035469225.1 Bryobacteraceae bacterium | reverse complement strand
CTGAGCGCGAAAAATTCCTTGAATGAGGTGGACGCCAGCGCGATGGCCAGGTTGGTGCGATCGACATAGGCGATAATCACGCCCAGCCCGAGCAGCGTTACCAGGGTCCACTTCCGCACGGTAAGTTTACACGCGGTCGTGATCGGCGCGCCAGCTCCGGATGGACTTCTTGATCTGGTCCTGCGGCATGCTCGCTTCGGCCGCTTTGCGTGCCAGCTCCGCGAATTCGCCATCGGAGGCGAAGCGCAGGCCCACGATCTGCTTGATGGTCAGGCGAGGATCCAGCAGTTTTCCCGTCAGCGCGAAGTGGCGCAGATTCTCTTCCGCGCGTATCGCCCGGTCCTGCACGCCCAGCGGGAACGTCCGGGTGAAGGCGAACAGCAGCACCAGCGCCACCGAGAGGGCTACAATCAGCGACGCGCTGTAGATGCGCTCATGATCTCCCCAGGACTGCCACAGGTTGACGAACGACCCGATGAACGTCACTACGATAATGCCGAACAGCACATAGTGGAACATCGGCACGAACTTGGCATGCTTTGTGTAGCTTTGCTCTTGCATTCGCGGTCAGGGCTCCTACCCCGTCCGCTGATTATACCGGGAAGGAGCTCAGTCCCCGGTCGCGACCGGTTCCGGCTCGTGCGTCATCCTGCTGGGGATTCTCTTGCTGCCCAGGCGCGTCTGGAGCGCGGCCATGTAGGTGTAGAACACCGGCGTCAGGTACAGCGTGACCAGCTGGGAAAACATCAGGCCGCCGACCACCGCCAGGCCCAGCGGCTGACGGGCTTCGCCGCCCGCGCCATAGCCCAGTGCGATGGGCACCGCGCCGAACAACGCCGCCATGGTGGTCATCATGATCGGACGGAAGCGGATCAGGCAGCCCTGGTAGATCGCCTTGATCGGCGGGAGGCCCTGGTTCCGCTCGGCGTCCAGCGCGAAGTCGATCTGCATGATGGCATTCTTTTCCACGATGCCGATCAGCATGATCAGGCCCACGAAGGCGTAGATGTTCAGGTCCATGTGGAACAGGTACAGCGTCGCCAGCGCGCCGAATCCGGCCGAGGGAAGTCCGGACAGGATGGTCAGCGGGTGAATGTAGCTTTCATACAGAATGCCCAGCACGATGTAGACCACGAAGATGGCCACCAGCAGCAGGATCCAGGTGTTGCCCAGCTGTCCCTGGAAGGCCTTGGCCGCGCCCTGCCAGGCCGTGCCGACTCCCGGCGGAACATTCTCCTCCGCGATCTTATTGATCCTCTCAAATACGTCGCCCAGCGAAGCGCCCGGCGACAGGTTGAAGGAGACGGTCGCGGCCGAGAGCTGGCCGTAATGGTTGACCGACTGCGGGCCGACGTCCTGCTCCACGGTGGCCAGCGCGTCCAGCGGGATCAGATTGCCGTTGTTGGCTTTGAAATACAGCAGAGACAGCGCGCGCGGGTCGGCTTGAAACTCGGGTTTCAGCTCCAGCAGGACTTTGTACTGGCTGGATGCGCCGTAAATCGTCGAGACCCAGCGCGGGCCGTAAGCGTCGTAAAAGGAGTTCTCGATCTGGTTGGCGTTCAACTGCATGGACGCGGCCTTGTCGCGATCGATCTTCACGTTGATCTGCGGCGTATCGACGGCCACATTGGTGGTGACATCCTCTACGCCCGGAATCTCCTTGATCAGCGCCTCCAGTTTGTCGGCAGTGGCGTATAACTCCGGCTTGTCGGGCGATTGCAGCGAAAGCTGGTATAGGCTCTTGGTGACCTGTCCGCCGATCCGCACCGTGGGCGGATTCATCAGGTACACTCGGATTCCCGGCAGTTTTTCCAGCTGCGGGCGAAGATCGGCGATGATGTCGTTCACCAGTTTCACGCGCTCGCCGCGCGGTTTCAGGCGCACCACCAGCTGTCCGTAGTTGGGACCGCCCAGGCTATTCGAGGCCGCGCCGCCCACCGATGACGTAAAGGCCTCCACATCGGGATGCGCCTGGACAATCCCGGCGACTTCTTTTTGATACTGGGACATCTGGTAGAACGATGTTCCCTGGGATGCTTCCGTGATGACCGCCAGCTGGTCGGTATCCTGATCCGGAATGAAGCCTTTGGGAATCCGGAGGAGCAGCAATACGGTGCCTGCCAGCACCAGCACGAAAACCACCATGGTGGCGGGCCGGTACCGCAGAACCACCTGCAGCGTCCGGTCATAGACGCGCAGCATGCCTTCGAACATCGCCTCGGTGGCCCGGTAGAAAATGCCGTGCTTGGCCTTGTGCTTCACGCGCAGAAAGCGGCTGCACAACATGGGCGTCAGCGTGACCGAGACCACGCCCGAAATCAGAATCGCCACGCAGATGGTGACGGCAAACTCCCGGAACAACCGCCCCAGGATGCCGCCCATGAACAAGACCGGGATGAAGACGGCGGTGAGCGACAGCGTCATCGAAACGATGGTGAAGCCGATCTCGCTGGATCCCACCAGCGAGGCCGCCAGAGGCTTCTGGCCCATCTCCATGTGCCGGAAGATGTTTTCCAGCATCACGATGGCGTCGTCCACCACGAATCCCACCGACAGAATCAGCGCCATCATCGACAGGTTGTCCAGGCTGTAGCTCAGCATGTACATGACGGCGAACGTCCCGACGATCGAAAAGGGCAGCGCCAGGCTGGGAATGATGGTCGCGGAGAAATTGCGCAGGAACAGGAAGATGACGCCCACCACCAGAGCCAGCGTCAGCAGCATGGTCAGCTGCACGTCCCGGTAGGACTCGCGAATGGTCTCGGAGCGGTCGTAGAGCACGTCCATGTGCACCGACGGCGGAAGCTCGGCCTGGAACGTGGGCAGCAGGCTCTTGATGCGCTGCGCCACCGCGATGGTGTTGGTTCCCGGCTGCCTCTGGAGCGCCAGCACGATGGCGCGCTGGTCTCCGTCGCGGGTATAGAACCAGGACGCCGTCTTGTCGTCCTCCACGCTGTCCACCAGATTGCCCAACTCCTGCAGGCGCACCGGAATGCCGTTGCGATAGGCCACCACCAGCGATTTGTACTGGTCCGCGCTGGTCAGCTGCCCTGAGGTTTGCAGCGTAAACGCCCGCTGCGGACCGGTGATCTGGCCGGTGGGCAGATTGACGTTCCACTGCTTCAGCGCATTTTCGATTTCGTTGATGCCTACCTGGTGCGAGGCTAGCGCGTGCGGATCCATCTGCACGTGCACGGCGTACTTTTGCGCGCCTAACACCTGGACCTGCGCGACGCCGGTAATGGTCGAAAGACGCTGCGCGATGCGACTTTCCGCGAATTCGTTCAGGGTCCACAGGGGCACCTGCTTGGACGTCAGGGCGATGTAGATGATCGGTTGATCGGCCGGATTGACCTTGGCGAAAGTGGGGGGCGTAGGCATCCCCGCGGGCAGCTGCCGGGAGCCCTGCGTGATGGCCGCCTGCACGTCGATGGCGGCCCCGTCCATGCTCCGGTTGAGATCGAATTCCAGGGTGATCTGCGTGGACCCCAGCGAGTTGATGGAAGTCATCGACTCAATTCCGGCGATGGTCGAAAACTGGTTCTCGAGCGGCGTGGCGACGGAGGTCGCCATGGTGTCAGGGTTGGCGCCGGGCAGCGCGGCGGTGACTTGAATGGTCGGGAAGTCGACGTTGGGAAGATCGCTCACCGCGAGCCTTTGGTAGGCCACCGAGCCAAACAGCGCGATGGCGCCCATCAGCAGACTGGTGGCGATCGGCCGTTCGATAAAAGGCTGGGAGAGATTCATCGTGCTACCGAGGACACGGACGCGTGAACCGACATGGAACTAGTCTCCGTAACTCGGAGCGGTCTGCACGGGAACCATCCGGGGGCGCGAGCTGACGCGGCGGCTGAGCCCCGCCATGTAGGTGTACACCACCGGAGTCAGGTACAGGGTCATGATCTGCGAGACCAAAATCCCTCCCAACACCGTCAATCCGATGGGACGGCGGGTTTCGCCTCCCGAGCCCCATCCCAGCGCGACCGGCAGCGAGCCCAGGATGGCTGCGGCCGTGGTCATCATGATCGGCCGGAAGCGGATCAGGCAGCCGCGGTAAATGGCTTCCAGCGGCGTCGCGCCCAAGCGCTCCTCGGCCAGGGCGAAGTCCACCTGCATGATCGCGTTCTTCTTCACGATCCCGGCGAGCATGATCATCCCCACAAAGGAATACATGTTCAGTTCTGAGTGGGTAAAATACAGCGTCAGCAGCGCGCCCAGGCAGGCCGACGGCAATCCCGAAAGGATGGTGAGCGGGTGAATGTAGCTCTCATACAGCACGCCCAGCACGATGTAAACCACCAGGATGGCGACCAGGAACAAGACTCCCATGTCCTTGACCGAATCCTGAAACGCCTGCGCATTCCCGCTGAATTTTGCGGTAATCGTGCCCGGCAGGGTTTTCCTGGCCAGGTCGTCCAGCTTGCCGACGACGTCGCCCAGCGAGATTCCCGGCTTCAGGTTGAAGGAAACCGTTACGGAAGGCAGCTGTCCTACGTGGTTGATGCTCTGCGGTCCCACGTCTTCCTTGGTTCTGGCCAGCGAATCCAGAGGAACCAGGGCGCCCGTGTTGGTCTTGAAATAGATCTTGGACAGATAGTCGGCGAAGGCTTGGTATTTGGGCTCCACCTCCATCACCACGCGATACTGCGCCTTGGGCGAATAAATCGTGGAAGCGATGCGCGGACCATACGCGCCATACAGCGCATTCTGAATGTCGTTGGGGTTCAGGCCGTACAGCGCGGCGCGCTCGCGGTCCACTTCGATATTGATGCGCGGGCTGCGGAACGCCAGGTCCGTGCCCACATCCTGCACCTCGGGAACCGTCAGGATGGCATCTTCCATCTTGGCCGCCTGCACGTAGAGTTCGTCGATATCGGGGCCCTGGAGCGCGAATTCGTAGTTCGCCCGCTGGCTGCCCCACTGGTTGTTGATCCCCGGCAGCCGCAAAGACGGCTGCACGTTCACGTTCACGCGGACCCCCGGGAAATTCTGCATCTTGGCCCGCAGCCGCTGCGCGATCTGGGATGCGGTTAACGTCCGTTGCCGGCGAGGCTTCAGCAGCACCTGGAAGTTGCTCTGCCGTCCGTTGTTGCCGCCGCCCACCTGCGTCATGAACGTTTCGATGTTGGGTTCCTGGCGGACCACTTCGGCCACGGTGCGCTGGTACTCCACCAGCTTGTAAAACGACGTGCCCTGGGCCGTCTCCATGTTGACGTAGAGAAAATCGTCGTTCCCCTCCGGGGCCAGTCCGGTCGGAACTTTCGTATAGAGGTAATACGTGCCTGCCAGCGTCGCCAGGAAAAGCATTCCCATCACCGTGCGATGCTTCAGGACGCCCCCCAGGCTCCACTCATAGAAGCGGAACATTCCCTGGAAAACTCTCTCCAGGGCCCAGTACACGTGGCCGTGTTTTTGCTCTTCGCTCTTGCCGCGCAGCAGCTTGCTGGCCAGCATCGGCGTGAGCGTGATGGACACAACCCCGGATACCAGGATGGCCGCGCAGATGGTCACCGCGAATTCGCGCAGCATGCGGCCCAGAATCCCGCTCATAAACAGGAGCGGGATGAACACCGCCGCCAGCGACAACGTCATCGAGAGGATGGTGAATCCGATCTCCTTGGACCCCACCAGCGCCGCCGCGCGCGGGCTCATGCCTTGTTCGATGTGGCGCACCACGTTTTCCAGCATCACGATGGCGTCGTCCACCACGAAGCACACCGAGAGAATCAGCGCCATCATGGAGAGCGTATTCAGGCTGTAGCCCAGCAGCGCCATCACCGCCAGAGTTCCCAGCAGGGAGAAGGGCAGCGCCAGGGCCGGGATGATGGTGGCTCGTCCGCTGCGCAGGAACAGGAAAATCACCACGACCACCAGCAGGAGCGTGATCGCCATGGTGCGCTGCATGTCGATGAAGGCCTCGCGGATGGTTCTGGACCGGTCGCCGCGCAGGCCCATGGTCACCGACTCCGGAAGCTGCTTCTCAAAGGACGGCAGGAGCGCCTTCACCCGGTCGGCGACCTCGATGGTATTTGCGCCGGGCTGCTTCTGGACTTCCAGGCGAATCGCCCGCGAGACGTTTCCGCCGCTGTAAACCCAGGAAGCGTTGAGCTCGTTTTCGACGCTATCGATGACGTTGGCGACCTCATTCAGCCGGATGGGAGATCCGTTGCGCCAGGCCACCGCAATCTGGCCGAATTCCTTCGCGTTGCTCAACTCGCCATTGGTCTTGACGTTGTAGGCCTGGCGGGGTCCGTTCAAAGTGCCGGTGGGAGAATTCGAATTCCAGGCCCCGATCGCGTTGGCCACTTCATTGATGCCGATCTTCTTGGCTACCAGCTTGTCCGGGTCCAGCTGCACGCGCACGGCATATTTGGCGGCTCCCTGCACTTGCACCTGCGAAACCCCGCTCATCATGGCGATGCGCGGAGCGATGGTGTTCTCCGCGTAGTCGTCCAGTTCCCACAAGGAGAGCGTCGGCGAGGTCATGTACAACTGCACGATCGGATCGCTGTTGGGATTGTTCTTCTTGAACGACGGCGGCGAAGGCATGCCCGGCGGCAGCAGCGGCAGCGCTTCGGCGATCGCGGTCTGGACGTCCACCGAGGCCCCGTCGATGTCCCGGTTGATGTCGAACTGCAGCTGGATCTGGGTGTTGCCCGCCGAGCTGCCGGATTTCATCTGGTCCACGCCGGCGATAGTGGTGAACTGGCGCTCCAGCACCGTGGCCACGGAGGACGCCATGGTCTGGGGATCTGCGCCGGGCAGGTTCGCCTGCACCTGGATCACCGGCATGTCCACGTTGGGCATGTCGCTGACCGGCAGGCTGCGGTAGGCTACCACGCCGAACAGGGCGATGGCCGCCATCAGCAGGCTGGTGGCGATGGGCCGCCGGATGAAACCTTCTGAGAAGTTCACACGCTCTCCCTGGAATGTTTAGCTACGGCGACGATCGCGGACGGCCTTCTCCAGTCTGTTGACCCCGGACCTGCACCTTCGATCCCGGCTGAAGACGCAGCTGGCCTTCCGTCACGACGGTTTCTCCGCCCTTTAGCCCCTCGTCGATCACCATGTCCTGATCGATGCGCGGGCCGGTCTTCACCGCGCGCACGGATACGGCGCGGTCTTCTCCCACCACGTACACGTAGGTTCCGTCCTGACCGGTCTGCACGGCTTGATTGGGAACCACCACTGCGTTGTTGCGCGTGGTCAGCCGCAGCCCGACGTTTACGAATTGTCCGGGCCACAGCTTATGCTGCTTGTTCGGGAAGGTCCCCTTCAGCTTGATGGTGCCGGTGGAGGTGTCCACCGTGTTATCGATAAACGTGAGTTCGCCGGTTTCGATGCTCCCGCTGCCGTCCTGTGCGCGTGCCGTCACCGCCAGCTTGCTGGCTTCCGAATAGCGCTTGATATCCGCCAGGCGGGCTTCCGGAACGGCAAAAGACACGTAGATCGGTTCCACCTGGTAGATGGTGGCCAGGTCCGTGGTGTTGGCCGTGACGATGTTGCCGGCCTTTTGCAGGATGTTCCCGGTGCGGCCGTCCTGGGTGGCCTTTACCGTGGTGTAGCCGAGCTGAATGTTCAGATTGTTGATGGCGGACTGGTCGGCCGAGATCTGCGCCTCCGCGCTGCTGATCGAGGCGCGGTCGGCCTCCAGCACCTGCATCTGTGCCGCTGCCGCGCTTTTTAGCTGCTCGCCCTGCTCCTTGGCGAACACCCCCTCGGCGACTCCTTTTTGATAGCGCTCCGCCTGGTCGCGGGTGTAATTGGCGCTGGCCGTATCGCGCGCCAGTTGTGCCTGCGCCTGCTTCAGCAGGGCGGCGCTCTTGGCCAGGTTGGCCCGGGCCGAATTCATCTGGCCTTCCAGAGGCTTGGGGTCGATCAAGAACAGGAGATCGCCCTTCTTGACGTAATCGCCTTCGGCGAAACGCACTTCGTTCAACATGCCGCCGGTCTGAGCGCGCACCGTCACAACGGAATAAGCCTCCACATTGCCGACCACCGTGATGTCGACCGGCACGCTCTTCAATGCGACGTTGGCCACTTCCACCGGTACCGGGCCGGCGTTCCCGGCGTTCTTGCCCTTGCCCTTCCCTTTGCCTTTGCCGCCATCCCCTGCCGCGTCGGGCAAGGAGGAGGCGCAGCCGGCTAAAAGGAGGGCCGCCAGCAGGACGCCCAACAGTCTCGAGGGGTGTAAACGAATTGATTTCACGCAGCCTTCAGTATACTGCCCAGACAGTAGTCACGTATTGGTAATATGGCAGGGGCAGAGCTATAGAAGTGGCGTGCTTGTCGGTGCTTAGGTTACCGAAAGTAAGGAAAGAAGATAGGTACTTTTTCAGGCTCTGCCATTCGGGAACACCACCTTGATGTGGTGGTGCCTGCTTCCGGCAGACTGTGAAATACTGAAAATCAAACCCTTTGGACACAAGCTTGATCATCGCCATTGACGGCCCGGGCGGGTCCGGAAAGAGCACGGTCGCCCGCTCGGTAGCCCGCCGCCTGGGGTTCACCTACATCGATTCGGGCGCGATGTACCGGGCGGTGGCCCTGTGGGCTCTTCGCCTGGGCATGCCTTTGGACGATCTGCACCGCCTGGAACAGCTTGCGCGGGAAGCCCGCATCGACCTTCCGGGCGACCGCGTGCTGCTAAACGGGGAAGACGTCACGGCGGAGATTCGCGAGCCGCGCGTTAGCGAAGCCGCTTCCCAGGTCGCCGCCTGCCCCGGGGTTCGCCGCGCATTGCGAGAGGAACAGCGGCGCATCGGGGCCGCCGGTCCGGCGGTAATGGAAGGCCGGGATATCGGGACCGTGGTTTTTCCGGAAGCGCGCGTCAAAATCTTCCTGGACGCCCAGCCCGAGAAGCGCGCGGAACGGAGAGCCGCGGAGCTGGGCACCACCCTCGAAGAGGTCGCCCGCGAGCTGGCCGCGCGCGATGAACGCGACCGCAGCCGCCTGGAGGCTCCGCTCGTCCAGGCTCCCGATGCGGAATACCTGGACACCACGCATCTGACGCCGGCCGAGGCCGAGGAAGCCGTGCTGAAACTGGTGCGCGCGCGCACCTCCAACGGGAAGGATCACAAA
>DATIRX010000129.1:0-6632 GCA_035469225.1 Bryobacteraceae bacterium | reverse complement strand
GTCTCAAGGAGGGCGAGATCGACCCCGTGGAAGTGAAGGAGATGATGGACCGCGGGTCCACCTTCCTGCTGCTGGACGTCCGTGAGCCCCACGAGTACCTGATCTGCAGCATCCCCGGTTCGAAGCTGATTCCGGTCGGCGATCTGCCCAAGCGCGTGCATGAGCTCGACACGGCCACCGAGATCGTGGCGCACTGCAAGAGCGGCGTGCGCAGCGCCAAGGCCGTGGACTTCCTGAAGCAGGCCGGCTTCAAGAAGGTCAAGAACATGAAGGGCGGCATTATCGCCTGGAGCGATACGGTCGATCCGAAAGTTCCGAAGTACTGAATTCCTTCAAATAAGATTATGTTAAAGTAATCTTATGATTACGGCATCCGTGTCGGAGACTCGCCGAAAGCTGAGTGAACTCATTGAACAGGCGCGCAACGGCGAAGAGGTCGTAATCATCAAGGACTCCCGTCCCGTCGCGGCAATTCGGCGTATCGATGCGTCGGATCTCGAACTCGCCACAACCATGACTGACCGCCAGGCTCGCCGTCTAACTGAAATCATTGAATCCGAGCCCCGTAAGACCTTTCGATCGGCCGCTGCGGCTGTACGGTTCCTCAAGAAGGATATGTCCAGGAAACGTTGAAACTCTCCTTTGCGGACAAGTTCAGGCGGCAGTGCAAGGCCGCCTTTTCCCAGGATAGGGCAGCTATCCTGAAAATCATGTTGGATCTTGAACTCGCGCTCGGGCATCCCCAAGAACATTCGGGTCTCGGCCTGCGAAAGCTGCACCCCGATGGATATTGGGAAGTCAGAGCAGGACTGTCGCTGCGAGCGCTGTTCCGGCTCGACAAGGGTGAGGCTGTCTTTGTCTTCCTTGGCAATCACGACGAGGTCAAACGGTTCTTGAGTTCGCTCTGAGGGTCTTCGAGCGGCTGCTAAACTCGTAGGAATGAAATTCGGCGGGTTTTACGAACATCAGCTTCCCCGGCCGTGGACCCGGGAATCCGAGCACACGCTGCTCAAGAACGCGCTCAATGAGGTCGAGCTATCCGACCGCTGCGGGTTCGATTACATCTGGGCCACCGAGCATCATTTCTTAGAGGAATACGCGCACTCCTCGGCTCCCGAAGTATTTTTGGCTGCGTGCAGCCAGCGGACCAGGAACGTCCGCATCGGCCATGGCATTGTGCAGATGCCGCCCTACATCAACCATCCGGCGCGGGTGGCCGAGCGGATCGCGACACTCGACCTGCTCAGCGACGGGCGCGTCGAATACGGCATCGGCGCCGGGGCATCCGAGACCGAGCTGGGCGGTTTTAACGTTCCCCAGGCGGTCAAGAAGGACATGATGCTCGAAGGCGCCCGGGCCGTGGTCGAGATGCTCACGCAGGAGCCATTTCCGGGAATCGACGGCACCTATGTGAAGATGCCGGCGCGCAATGTGGTTCCCAAGCCCTTGCAGAAACCGCATCCGCCCATGTGGCTGGCCTGCTCCAATCGCCCGTCGATTCTGCAGGCCGCGCGGCTGGGTTTAGGCGCCCTGACGTTCTCCTTCATCGATCCTGGGCAGGCCCGGCAATGGGTTGCCGACTACTACGAGACCTTCGAAAAGGAATGTGTGCCGCTGGGATACGCGGTGAATCCGAATATCGCTATCGCCTGCCCGTTTCTGTGCGATCGGAGCGAGGCGCGCCTGGCGCAGGTCGCCATGGAAAGCTACGGCTTCTTCATTTATGCGCTGGGGCACTACAGTTTCTTCGGCGAACATGAACCGGCCAAGACCGATATCTGGGACGAGTTCAAGAATCGTCCCAAGGAATTCGCGATGCCGGAAGGCCGCCCCCTGGATTGCGTCGGGACGCCGGAGCAGGTCCGCCAGCGTCTGCGCGATTTCGAAGACGCCGGCATCGATCAGGTGATCTGCCTGTCTCAAGCCGCGAATATTTCGCACGACATGCTGAGCTCATCGATCGAACTGTTCAGCAAAGAGGTGCTTCCCGAGTTCAAGGAGCGCGATCAGAAGCGCGCCGGGCTGATCGCCGGGCGGCGGGAACGGCTCACCGAGATGTGCATGCCTAGGCGGCCGAAGGCCCCGGCGCCCGGCGCACCCACCATCATTCGGGCCGCCGGGCATCACTAAGCGCGATTACTTTTTGACGCTCTCGACCGCGATCGTACCGTCGTGCAGCTTGCCGGATACGGTAACCTTGACGTCCCGATCATGGTCGGCTTTGATGGCCCCTCCATAAATGACCGCCAGCACTTTGCTATTTCCCGGGGCGTCAAGTTTGTAAATCTTATCCCCGTCGAGCACGGCGAACGTGCTGGTAGCGGCCGTGGGGGCACAATCCTTGTCGAGCTTATCCAGATCAGGCGCCTTTCTGCCGGCGCTGGCAGCCGTCGAAAAACCTTCAAAACACGTGGCGTCGATCAATTTTCCGTGCCAGGTCTCGCCATAGGCGAGCATCCCGGCCATGCACAGAATGGTTCCCAGTTTGGTTGTAGTCTTCACGGGGGATCCTTTCAATCGAGTATCGAGCCATTCGCGGCTCGATATTCAACAGGCAATCCCTCTGCCAGACTGGACGTGAAGCGAGTTTTCAACACTTTGAGAACTTCGCCAAGGCGCACGAAGAGTAGAAGTTACCTAAGGTCCGGTCGAGGACTCATACACCGTGTAGTAGCCGGGCGCGAGCGCGGCCAGCGCACCCAGGCCTGCACCAATCCCTAATCCGATCGCCGCACCCGCCGCGATGATCGACGCCTGATCGGAGTTGCCCTCGTTTGCCGCTAAAACGCTAAAGGGCGCAGAGGCCGCGATTCCGGCAGCGGCTCCAATAATCCCCCCGATGATGGATCTCCGCACGAAATTACTCTTGCGAACCTTGACCTTTCTAATCTCAGGACGCGAGAAACTCATTTGGGCCGTGCCGGTGTTGATGGAGAGGCTCGTTTCGGTAACCGCGCTCAGCACGCCGCGATGTTTTGCGCCTTTCAGCTGCACTTCGATGCGGGCGCCGGCAGCGATGCCTTGCACGCCAGACCAAAGTTCATGGCCGGCCAGTGCCGGAACGGCTGCGGCCAGACAAATCCACGGAAGCCGCCAGGATCTAATCGTCATCCAGACCTAGTGCTGCGCCGCTTCGGCCTTCATCTTCTTGCCGTCCGATTCGGTGTACCACCCGGCCTTCACCAGTTGATCCACGGACTGCGCGAACTTGGCCTGATAATTCTTCTGGTTGCCGTAGAGGGAATCGAAGCGAGCTTTATCGAACGCAACCGTGTGCCCGAATTCGCGGCAGGCCGCCGGTGTCGTGCCCGGAAAATACGTTGCCACCGGAACGTCGACCCAGGGACTCCGCACACCGCCGACCCCGTTGCCGGCCTCATCCAGCACCACGGCGCCATCCTTGAGCTCGATAGGATTTGCGCGCGGCGCCGGCTTGCCTTTGCGGGCCCACTGATCCAGATTCAGCAGCGCTGCATCGTAAGCGTACTTCAGCCTGGTATCGGTGCTGAACGTGAAGGGAGGATCGCACTTGGCGTTGAGCGGGAATTCCGGAGTTCCCTGCGGGTTGCCTCCCGTGGCTGCTTGATCCGCAAAGTTCGGGAAGCCACGATCATAGGCCCAGCGGTCGATGTGGGCCGTGCCCGCAAACTCATAGCGGCGGAAGCGATTGCCTGGTTCGTCGCTGTCAGGACGGCGCTGGGCCACCGAATCCGGCACCTCGCCCTGCGCCACCACTTCGATCACCGGAACATCCACTTTCGCGACCACGCGCCGCGGATCGTTCTGGCCCGGGGCCGGACCGCACTGGCTGATGCGCGACGGAGCGCCGGGGTTGCGAAGCAGGTAGCCATCGTACACCGGCTTCCCGTTGGCCAGCCGCGCATGCGAATGGATGGCGTCGAGGTACGTCACCACGTCGGGGAACTGGCTGGTCATGTAAATGCCCTCCACGCGGAATCCCGCGAACGGGCTGCCCGCGGGGGCGGCCTTGAGCAATGCGCCCACCTGGCTCATCATGTCCCAGCGAAGACCCTCTTCGATCGCGGACGGACCACCCTTGACGCCGGGGCATGCCCCGCCCGGATCCGGATTCGCGATGGACACAGCCGCGTAGCGCGTGGGGTTGAACTTCTTCAGACCATCCGCCGATGCCGGCATCGTAATGCCGAGATAGGCGTCACCGCGTTCCATCATGTGCTCGTTCAAGTATCCGTACATGAGCGCCCAGTCGAACCGGCGCACGGCACCCATCGGCTCCACCAGCACTGCGCCGCTGAAGCGCGCGGAACTCGCCGGACGACGGACCAGAATGCGGGTTGCATAAGGAGCGTTGGGGATCTTCACGGTCAGCGCGCCATCGGCGGCCCAGTCGTACACGTTGGCCGTGCCGCTGACGATATACTCCTGCTCCACGTATCCGTACTTCGACAAATCGTAGGGAACCAGGCTGTGCGCCGCATCCAGGAACGGATAAGAATCCGCCGTGACGGGAATGGGCCCGGTGAATTTCGGAACCGGAGTGCCCTGCCCTGCCGCGATGGCTGCGCCCAGAAGCGCGATCAAGAAGGTCTGTCTCATCTGTTCTCCTATCGTGGCTGGGTGACCACGTCTACCAGCGCGGGCTCGCCGCGCCGAACGATGTCTACTGCCCGTTTCAAAGCCGGGCCTAAATCCTTGGGATCGGTGATGGGACCTTCGGCATGCACGCCCAGTCCCTCGGCGATCTTCGAATAATTGATGAACGGATCATCCAGCGTCGTGCCGATCACCGCCCGATCGATGCCGCGATTGTGCCGGTTCGCCATGCGCTGCACGTGCATCAGCTCCTGATGATAGGCGCGATTGTTATGCATCACGCTCAGCAGCGGGATCTTGTGGTGCGCCGCAGTCCAGAGAACCGCCGGTGCATACATAAGATCGCCGTCATTCTGGATGCTGATGCTCAGCCGCCCACGCTTACGATTCGCCAGAGCCGCCCCGACAGCGGCAGGAGCGCCGTAACCCACACCCGCCCCGCCCGACCCGCCGATGTACTGATAATGCTGGTCGAAGTTCCACAGCCGCAAGGGCCAGCGGCTGACGAAAGGCACGTCGGAAACCAGCGACCAGTCGTCGTTCTTGATCTGCGCCCACAATTCGGCGGACAGGCGCGCCGTGCTGATGGGACTGGCGTCCCAGGCGTAGGTTGCTTCGGTTCGTGCGCGATCCAGAGCATCGCGGCCGGCGGCGGCCAGCTTGGCGCCGCGGTCATCGAAGGCGCGTTTGCGATCGGCCGTAGTCAGGCGCTTTACCGCTTCGATCAAAGACGGCAGCGTCGCCTCGGCATCGGCGGCGATGGCCAGGTCGACTTCCGGATAGCGCTGGAAGTCCTGATAATTGCTGCGCAGGAACAGATCGCCCGACGTAATGCTGATCAGCTTCGCGCCCGGCTTAGTCGCCGGCTGCGATGTCCGGACAAGCTGATCGCGGTAGGAATGCACGGTCCCCCAGAAGTCTGTCAGCTCCAGGCCCAGGATGGCGTCGGCGCCGGCGATCAGTGCCCGGCTGCGCTCGGTATGGTTCAGCGGATGCCGCGTCGGAAAATTCATACGGCCGCCCTGATCGATCACAGGGGCCTGTAGCGCTTGCGCCAGGTCCACCAGCAGCTTCATCCCGTTGGGCGTGCGGGCGGCGCGGTCGGCGATGATCACCGGATTCTCGGCGGCCACCAATAAGCGTGCGGCCTCTGCGACGGCGCCCGATTCGCCCTGCGGCGGAGCGGACAGCGTGAGCTTGGGAATGCTCAGGCGGGCGCCGCTGGCAATCGCATCCTCCTGCAGATCGCCATCGGCCACCAGCACAACCGGCATGGTGGGAGGAGTCATGGCGATCTTGTACGCCCGTACGGCGGATTCCGCGAAGTGCGTGAGCGATGCGGGAGCGTCGTCCCATTTCACGAAGTCACGCACCAACGACGCCCCATCCTGGACGCTGTGCGCCCACTCCACACCCGGCCGGCGATTCTCCGCGTTAGATAGATTGCCGAAGATCACGTATACCGGCACGCGATCGCAGTAGGCGTTGTAGATCGCCATGGCGGCGTGCTGCAATCCCACCGTGCCGTGCGCGAACACCGCCAGCGGCTTGCCTTCGATCTTGGCGTAGCCATGAGCCATGCCCACTGCCGATTCCTCGTGACAGCAGGTCAGAAACTCGGGGTTGCGGTTGCCGCCGTAGTTCACCACCGATTCGTGCAGCGCGCGGAAGCTGGAGCCGGGATTCGAGCAGATGTATTCGATGCCCAGGGACTTGAGCACATCCACCATGAAGTCCGATCCAGGACGCTCATTGGTGAGGACTTCCACGCCGGCTGGCGTGCCGGTTTCGGCTTCGCGAACGGCCGCATTGGGAGCGGTCACGCGGGGAGTGGCCGCGGGCGGCTGCTGGGCGCGTACGGGACCGCTTCCTGCGGTCAACGCAACCGCGCCGGCGCCCGCGCTCTGCAGGAAATTGCGGCGATTTACAGTGGTTTTTTTGGATCGGGCCAACGGGCTCTACCTGCTCAGAGATAGAGTATCACTTGGAGGGCAGGCCGAACTCGACCTTGCGTTCCTTATTGATCTGCTGGCTGAACTCGCGGTCCACCAGATCCA